>JAGHSH010000086.1 GCA_018065965.1 Candidatus Apopatocola equi | reverse complement strand
GCCGAAGCACATACCGCAAGCAGCAGCGGCATGGCGTCCGTCGGGAAGAGCGGATAGGGCCCTGAGCTGACGGAGAGGCTGCCCCGGGGTCGGCGCGGCATACGGAGCGTGAGCGTGTTCGCTCCCTCCCGGTCCTCCGCGCCCAGCGCGCCAAGTTGCTGCAGCACAGGCCGCAGCTCTGACACCGGGCAGTCCAGCAGCGTGATCTCCCCGCGGCTTGCCAAAGCAAAGCAGAGGTAGGACGCCGACGCGATGCGGTCGCTCGGGATGCGGAAGCGTACCTGTTCCCGGGACGAAAAGCCGCGCACGCGGATCGTATCGCTGCCCTCGCCCTCGATCTCCGCGCCGGCAGCGCGCAGGAAGGCGCACAGGCACAGGATCTCCGGCTCGGCTGCGGCGTTTCGGATCCCGCTCTCGCCCTTCGCCCCACAGGCTGCCAGCAGGGCATTTTCCGTTGCGCCCACGCTTTTGCCCGGCAGGGTGATGACCGCGCCTTGCAGAGCATCGGCACGGCAGAGGATCTCGCTCCCCTGCTCGCTGACCCTCGCGCCCAGAGCACGGAAGGCAAGAAGATGGTAGTCGATGGGTCTCTCCCCCAGCGAGCAGCCCCCGGGCTGAAAGCCCTCGGCTTCTCCGTTTCTGCCCAGCAGGGCGCCCAGAAACAACGCCGAGCTGCGCATGCGCTCCATGAGAGAGAGGGGGATGCAACTGCGAAGCTCTCCCCGTGCGTCGATAAGAAGGCCGCCGTCCTGCTGCTGAACCCGACAGCCCAGCTCCCGCAGGATCGAAACGGCACAGTCCACATCTGAAAGACAGGGGCAGTTTTCCAGCAGCGTTACGCCTCTGACAAGGACGCAGGCCGCCAGCACCGGCAGCGCCGCATTCTTGGAGCCCTGCACCCGCACGCTTCCGCTGAGTGCTCTGCCGCCTGTAACAGTCCAAACGCTCATATTGATTCCCCCCGTTGGCGGTAATACGCTTTTCTGCATCCTATGCGCAGGGGGAGGCAGCCGTTACTTGGCTGCCAGAGAAAGGACGATGGAGGCGATCTCGTCCGTGGCGTTTTCCACGGACATACTCTTCATGACGCTGCCCATGCGCTCCAGACGGGCAGGGTCGGCCAGAAGCTCCCGGAGGGTACCGTGGAGCTTTTCCGCGGTGGCGTCCTTTTCGGCAATGACCACCGCGCCGCCGGCCTCGCCGAGCACCATGGCGTTTTTCATCTGATGGTCGTTCACCACATTGGGACTCGGCACCAGGATACAGGGCTTGCCCATGGCGGTAAGCTCCGCCAGGGTGGACGCGCCGCTGCGGCAGATCACGATATCGGCCGCAGCCATAAGCTGCGCCATATTATAGAGATAGGGCCGGACATCCATGCCCTTTTGCTCCCAGTCGGACAGGCCGAGCGTATCGCGCATATAGGCCGTCATGCTCTCATAGCCGCGCTGCCCGGCGGAGTGGATCATGCGGTAGCTCCCGTCCTCCATGGCAAGCGCCATGGCACTGGCCACGGTCTTGTTCATCTCCGTGGCGCCGAGACTGCCCCAGACGGAAACCACCAGCGGCGTTTTCTCGTCGATCCCCAGCTCCCGGCGGGACTTGTCCCGCTCCAGCGTTATGAACTCCGAGCGCACCGGCGTGCCGGTCACGCGGACCCGCTCGCTCCGCCTGTAATTGGCCTTGGCGCTCTCGAAGCCCACCATGATCGCATCCGCCCTGCCGGCCACCAGTTTTGTGGTCAGGCCGGGCATGGCATTGGATTCATGCACGCAGGTCGGGATGCCCATTCTTGCCGCTTCCCTCAGCACCGGATAGCACACATAGCCGCCTGTGCCGATGACCGCATCGGGACGGAACTCCCGTAGGATCCTGCGGGAGGCCGCGAAGGAGCCGGCCAGCTCCCGGGCGGCGCGGAGATTATGCCGGATGGATTCCGGACTCAGAGATCGGTAGAGGCCGGAGACGCGGATGGCAGGGAGCTCAAAGCCCGCACGGGGCACAAGCTCTGTTTCCATCTTCCCCTCTGCGCCGATGAAAAGGAAATCGCTGTCGGGAAGCAGCTCCCGTATGCGTCCGGCCACAGACAGAGCCGGATTGATGTGGCCTGCGGTTCCGCCGCAGGCAAAGACAAATTTCATTCTATCTTTCCTCGTTTCTATAGAGGATCTCCGGGATTTTCCCGGGAAACGCTCAGAAGGATCCCCATCTCCGCCAGCTGGATGAGCAGCGCCGTTCCTCCGTAGCTGAAGAAGGGAAGCGCGATGCCCGTGCAGGGCAGAAGATTGGTACAGACTGCTATGTTCAGGATCGTCTGCAGCGCCAGAAGGGAACTGATGCCCACTCCCAGCAGAAAACCGAAGCGATCGCTGCAGCCCAGAGCCGTGCGAAAGCCCCGGATGATCAACAGCGCAAAGAGGCAGAGGACGACCAGTGCGCCGAGAAAGCCCAGCTCCTCGCAAAGCACCGCAAAGATGAAATCGTTGTGTTCCTCGGGCAGATACAGGTATTTCTGTCGGCTGCGGCCCAGTCCCAGTCCGCTCAGGCCTCCGGAGCCGATGGCATAGAGCGACTGCACTACCTGCCAGCCGTCGCCGGTCAGGTCGGAGAAGGGGTCGCGCCAGGCGCGAAGCCGTTCGGCCACATAGGGAAAGGCGAAATAGGCCAGCGTGCCGCCGGATACAAGCAGCGTGCCGCCGCCCACAAACCAGCCGAGCCGTGCCCCGCCCGCAAAGAGAAGCACTGCGCCCACAGAGAGGATAATGACCGTGGCGGAGAAATGCGGCTCCAGCACCAGCAGACCCGTGATGAGCAGCAGAATCAGGGCATAGGGCAGGATGCCCTGCCGGAAAGTGCTCATCTGCTCTCCCGTGCGGCTGATCTGCGCCGAGAAGAACAGGATCACCGCCAGCTTTGCCAGCTCCGAGGGCTGAAAGGTGGTGATGCCCAGAGAGATCCAGCGCCGGGCTCCGTTTACCTTTACGCCCACCACAGGCACAAGGGCCAGCAGGAGCAGCGCCCCCGGCAGCGCCGGAAGCGCCAGACGCTCATAGACCCGCAGAGGAATGAGCGAGCAGAACGCCATGGCTCCTACGCCCAGCAGGGCGAAGAGAAGCTGCCGCAGGAAAAACCAGGCTCCGTTGCCGCCGGTCTCCCCCTGCAGATCGTAGAAGGCACTGGGGAAGCTGGCCGAAAAGACCATCATGACGCCTACGGTCAGCAGCGAAAGGGTCAGTGCCCAGATCAGAGGATCTCCCCTGCCCCGTCGGGCAGCGGCAGGAGTCTCCTGCCCCGCAGAGAGCCGGAGCGCGCCGTATTGCAAGAAGCTGTCCTTTCCGGAGATCGGAGAAAAGAGCCGCGCTCAGAGGAAACGGTGCATGGAGCCCAGCACGGACAGCACCGCCATGAGCAGCGAGATCCCCGTGAAGAGAGTGAAGATCTCTTTTTCTTTCCACTTATGGCCGCTCCAGCCGCCCATCTCCAGATGGTGGTGGAAGGGAGCCATTTTGAAAATGCGTTTGCCGTGGGTGGCCTTGAAGTAGCAGACCTGAATGATATCGGAGAGGGTCTCCAGCACGGGCATGAGGCACAGAGGCAGCAGGATCAGGGGCATATCCAGCGCGAAGGCAAGCCCGCTGATGGCGCCGCCCAGAAAGAGGGAGCCCGTATCGCCCATAAAGACCTTGGCGGGGTTGAATTTATAGACCAGGAAGCCCAGCAGCGCACCGGTCATGCCCGCGCCGAAGATGCCCACGCTCTGGTACTCCGCGCCCCTGCTCCAGGCGATGGCGGTGAAGCCGATGAACACAGCGGTGCACGTGCGGCGGGCGAGACCGTCCACGCCGTCGGTGATGTTGACGGCGTTCACGCAGCCCACGATCACGAAGGAGGCAAAGGGATAGAAAAACCACTCGGGCACATCCACCGTGATATTGGCGAAG
Organism: Candidatus Apopatocola equi; assembly: GCA_018065965.1. GTDB lineage: Bacteria > Bacillota > Clostridia > Oscillospirales > Oscillospiraceae > Apopatocola > Apopatocola equi. The sequence goes on along the minus strand of JAGHSH010000086.1, from coordinate 1,546 downwards.
GGCACATAGAGATGGCTGTGCAGATAGCCGAAGCGGCGCAGCAGGAAGAGGAAGCAGATGGAGGCCGAAAGCTGCAGCAGAAACTTTCCCTTGGCGGAAAGGCCCATATTGGCCTTATGGCGCAGCTTCTCCAGATCGTCCAGAAAGCCGATGGCGCCGAAGACCAGACCGAAGGTCAGCACAAACACATGAGCCCACTGCCCTTCCAGCACAAGGCCAAAGCCCACCGTGAAGCACACCGCGGCAATGGCGGCAATGAACATGATACCGCCCATGGTGGGGGTGCCGGACTTGGACATATGCCAGGTGGGGCCGTTTTCCTTGATCATCTGCCCCGCCTTGATCTTGCGGAGCCAGGGCACCAGAAAGGCTCCCACCAGCGTGGAAACCATAAATCCCAGTGCCAGAGCGAAAATGAGCTTCATGGTAGACATATCGACAGTTCCTCTTATTTCTCTTTCTTTCGGTGAGCGGCCACGATCTCCCGCTCGTCCATGTGGATCTTCGTATGGCCGATGATCTGATAATCCTCGTGGCCCTTGCCGCAGAGGAGTACCACATCACCCTTTTCGTGGTGATCCATGGCATAGTGAATGGCCTCGATCCGATCGGGGATCACCGCATAAGGCGCGCCGCTCTCCTCCACGCCGGGAAGGATCTCGGCGATGATGTCCTCCGGCTTCTCCGTGCGGGGATTGTCGGAGGTCACGATCACGAAATCGGCCAGCTCGCCGCTGATGCGGCCCATGATGGGACGCTTCTTTCTGTCCCGGTCGCCGCCGCAGCCGGAGAGCATGACCAGTCTGCCCGGAGCGATCTTCCGCAGGGTGCGCAGGACGTTTTCGATGGCGTCGGGCGTGACGGCATAGTCGATGAAAATGCTGTAATCCCCGTCGCAGGGGACGCGCTCCAGCCGCCCCTTCGCGCCGCTGCACATCGGCAGCGCGGCGGCACAGTCCGCAAGGCTCATGCCCAGCGCCATGCAGGCGCCCATGGCGGAAAGTGCATTATACACATTGTAATCCCCCGCAAGGTCAATGGAGGTTTCGGCGCTCTCCTCGCCGCAGCACAGGGTGAAGCGTGCGCCGCGGTCGCTGAGCACAACATTTTCGGCGCGGAGATCGTTTCCGTCCTGCAGGCCGTAGCGACAGTAGTCGGAACGCAGCGCCATGACCTTGTCTGTCCAGCTGTCGTCGCCGTTGGCCAGAGCCGCTTTGCAGCGGGGAAAGAGCTGCGCCTTGGCGGCGGCATAGTCATCCATGTCTTTATGAAAATCCAGATGATCCTGAGAGAGATTCGTAAAAATACCGACGGCGAAGTCGATGCAGTCCACCCGATGGAGGCAGAGAGCATGGGAGGAAACCTCCATGACGCAGAAGCGGCAGCCCGCGTCCAGCATACGGCGGAAAAGAGACTGCAGCTCGGCGTTTTCGGGTGTTGTGTTCTCGGTATGTATCTCCTCGTCTCCGATCATATTGACAATGGAGCCGATGAGGCCGATTTTTTCCCCGGTAATGCGCTCCAGAAGCTGCTTCACCAGAAAAGC
>JAGHSH010000100.1 GCA_018065965.1 Candidatus Apopatocola equi | reverse complement strand
ATGCGGCTCTGCACACCCCGGAGGCTCTGCCGGGCATACTCGAACAGCTCCTCTCCGACGGCTATACGCCCGTGCCGGTCTCGGAGCTTCTCCTCTCGGGCAATACGAGCATCGACAACAACGGCCGGCAGCACAGCGCCGCCAACGCATAACGCTCTCCCCTTCCCCGGCGCAGGACGGAAAACGAAAGCATGGCAAACCCCCTGGTTCACCGGAGCATCCGGCAAATCAGGGGGTTTTGTTGGCGCAGCGGGTGGGATTCGAACCCACGAGCCCGTGAAGGCTAACAGTTTTCGAGACTGCCTCGTTATGACCGCTTCGATACCGCTGCAAATAAAAAACGACCGCCGCACAATGCGGCGGCCTGTTGTGGAGGCGCCATCCGGATTCGGACCGGAGAGTCGCGGATCTGCAGTCCGCTGCCTTACCACTTGGCTATGGCGCCAAAAAAATGGAGCGGGCAACGAGATTCGAACTCGCTACCTCCACCTTGGCAAGGTGGCGCTCTGCCAAATGAGCTATGCCCGCAAATGGTGCCTCAGACCAGAGTTGAACTGGTGACACGCGGATTTTCAGTCCGCTGCTCTACCTACTGAGCTACCGAGGCGTATTCAATTCCGCTGAGACGATGGTGGGAACAACAGGGCTCGAACCTGTGACCCCCTGCTTGTAAGGCAGGTGCTCTAACCAGCTGAGCTATGCTCCCGTTGTTCTGTGCTTCCGTCGCTCACAGCTTGGTCAGTATACAGGATTTTTTCCGACTTGTCAAGCCCTATTTATTCCTTTTTTCTAAAATTCTTTTTCTCCCGGCCTGTATTGTCAAAACGGACAGAAAGTGCTAAAATGGCCTTGTATGTTCCGAAGGGAGGTCTTGCCTATGCAGTATCGCCATGAGTGGAAAACGGAAATCAGCTTCATGGATAAACTCCTGCTCTGCCAGCGGCTGGACGCCGTCTGCGAAAGAGATCCTCATGTGGGGCCGGACGGATGCTACCACATCCGCAGCATTTACTTTGACAACCCGGAGGATGTGGCGCTGCGGGATAATGTCGTGGGTGCGCCTCACCGACAGAAATTCCGGATCCGGTATTACAACGGCAATCTGAGCTACATCCAGCTGGAGAAAAAATGCAAGGACTTTGCTCTGGGCTACAAGCTCGCGGCTAATCTGAGCGTGGAGGACACCCAGCGGATCATCGACGGGGACACGGACTTCCTGCTCCGCAGCAGCGAGCCCCTGCTCCGGGATCTGGGCGAGCAGATGCTCTACGGGCTCTACCGCGCCAGAACCATCGTGGACTATACCCGTATTCCCTACATCTACACCGCGGGCAATGTCCGGGTAACGCTGGACTATGACATCCGCACCGGCCTCTGGAGCAAGGATTTTCTGAACTGGGACAGCCCTACGATCCCCGCTTCGGACATCTGCCTGCTGGAGGTAAAGTACGACAACTTTATCCCCGACGTGATCCGTGACGCCGTGCAGCTGGGCTCCCGGCGGGTGGGTGCCTTCTCCAAATACGCCGCCTCGCGGATGTTCGACTGAGCGCCGTTCAGTCCGCAGCAATACAGTAAACACCATATAATATAAAAACAGAGGTAAAGAGTATGACTTTCAGTGACATTTTCAAGTCCGGATTTCTGGAGAACGTGGGTGCAGTGTCTCTGCTGGATATGTTTCTGGCCATGGGGCTGTCCTTCCTGCTCGGCGTGTTCATTTTCTTCATCTATAAAAAGACCTATGCCGGCGTGATGTACTCCGCCACCTTCGGCGTGACGCTCATCGCCATGACCATGATCTCCACGCTGGTGATCCTGGCCATCACCTCCAATGTGGTGCTTTCTCTGGGCATGGTTGGCGCCCTGAGCATCGTGCGTTTCCGCTCCGCCATCAAGGAACCGCTGGATCTGGCTTTCCTTTTCTGGAGCGTGGCCGGAGGTATCGTGCTGGCCGCGGGGCTGATCGAGCTGGCCATTCTCGACAGCGTGTTCATCGGCCTGATGCTCCTGCTCTTCGTCAACCGGAAGGGCACCGCCACGCCCTATGTGATGGTGGTCTCCTGCACCGACGCCGAGAGTGAAAAGGCCGTGGATACGCTTCTCCGCGGCAGCGTGGAGCGCTGCACCCTCAAGGGCAAGACTGTCCGTGCCGGATGCATTGACCGGAATTATGAGGTTCGCCTGAAGGGTGACCGCAGCGATTTCGTGAATGAGAGCTCCGCTCTCGGCGGTGTGGTCAGCGCTGTTCTTGTGAGCTACAACGGCGA
>JAGHSH010000233.1 GCA_018065965.1 Candidatus Apopatocola equi | reverse complement strand
ACTTCACCCGGTTCGTCTGCCGCTCCGCAGAGGGCAGGGGACGCAGCAGCGTCAGTCCCTTCTTCATGGCCGCGGAGGCCACCAGCATCTCAGGCACATAGATGTCGCTGTTGTGGAACAGCTCACCGACCTGCAGCATGGCATCGGTCATGGTGTCGATGATGGTCTGGGGCTCAAAGCCGCTGATAAGCGCCAGCTGCACGGCGTTGGAAATGCGCTTGACCTTTCCGCCGATGATCAGCCTTCTGATTTCTTCCAGTAATTCCTGATCCATAGAATAGTCCTTCCTGAAAATCGGAAAATGTTCCGCAGCTCTGTCCGGTCTCTTTTATCGCCCGGACGCGGCAGCATCAAAGGCAGCATTCCGTAATGTGCGTAAAGAGACGTACGCTGGGATTGGTGGTATTGGTCTTCCAGGCCAGCACCAGATTGCTCTCGGGCACGTCGGTGAGCGGAATGGCGCGGGCGTTGGCGCTGTGGCAGGCACGGTTCTCGCTGTTGAAGAGGGCGATACCGAAGCCGGACTCGATCCACAGGGACTTGGTGCGCACATCGGACACATACTTGCAGTTGGGCTGGAAATCTTCCTTCTGGCAGCAATCCAGCAGGAAGCGGGTCTCGGGCGAGCCCTTGCTGCCGGAGAAGATGAAGGTGTCTCGCCGGAAATCCGCCAGAGTGGCGGCGGGACGGGCGGCCAGATGGTGGTCGGGGGGAACGACCATGCAGTAGGGCACGCTGTCCAGCTTCAGATACTGGACGTTCTTGAGATTGTCCAGACCGTGATCCATGGTGAAGATCAGATCCAGGCGGCCCTGCTCCAGACCCTGCAGCAGCTCTTCCTCCTCCTGCCGGACGGGGGCAACCTCCACCAGCGGCAGAGACTGGGCAAAATATTTCAGCGTGACCTGCAGGGCCTCATCCAGCTGCTGGCCTTCCAGCACGCCGATGTTCAGATGACCCATCAGTCCGTTCTCGGTCTGACGCACCAGCAGGGTGATGCGCTCCAGCTCCTTGCGCAGATCGGGCAGCTCACTGGCCAGCAGTGTGCCGGCGGGCGTCAGCGCAACGCTGTGGTGGTTGCGTGTCAGCAGAGGAACGCCCAGCTCCGTTTCCAGAGAGGCGATGGAGCGGCTCAGAGCAGGCTGTGAAATAAACATCTCCGCTGCCGCCTCCGTAAAGCTCAGAGAGCGGGCAACGGCCATAAAATATTCTAATTGCTTGATAGTCATGTTGTATCCTCCTTGCAGCGAGGTTATTATACACCCTTCCGGCGCTCTTGTCTATACATAAAAAATCATAATTGAGGCCATTTTCAGGTAAAAAACCGTTCAAAACGCAAAAAAGTAATGCGTCATTTTCTTTCGGGTCGACGCATGAGTTTTCGTACTCCTGTTGCGCTTGACATTTTCATCCATCATTCGTATAATGTCTGTGTATCGTTTTATGCAAACATTCTTTTTTCGTGATACCGCAAATACTGAAAGGAGCCTTCGTAACAGAATGAAGATCATCATCGACAGCGAGGAAGCCATTGCCAAAAAAGCCGCACAGCGCTATGTGGAGCTGCTGAACACCAAGCCCGACGCCATTCTGGGCGGTGCCACGGGATCCTCTCCCCTCGGTCTGTACGCCGAGCTGGCCAAGCTCTGCCGGGAGGGCAAGATCAGCTTCAAGAATGCCAGGAGCTTCAATCTTGACGAGTATGTGGGCCTTGAGGGCACCCACGACCAGTCCTACCGCTACTTTATGAACCATAATCTCTTTGAGCACATTGACATCGACATCGCCAACACCCGCGTGCCCGACGGCATCAACACCGCCATCGCCGCCGAGTATGACAAGGAGATCGAGGCCGCCGGCGGCATCGACCTGCAGCTTCTGGGCATCGGCGTGGACGGCCACATCGGCTTCAACGAGCCCGGCACGCCTCTGGACAGTGTGACCCATGTGGTGGAGCTCACCGAGAACACCCGCGAGGTCAACTCCCGCTTCTTCGCCTCTCTGGACGAGGTTCCCACCCACGCCGTCACCATGGGCATCAAGACCGTGATGAACGCCCGGGGCATCATCCTCATGGCCATCGGCAAGAGCAAGGCCGAGATCTGCAAGGCCTTCATCGAGGGTCCCATCACCACCGATGTGCCCGCCCCCATCCTGCAGCTGCACCCCAACTGCGAGATCTATCTGGACTATGAGGCCGCCTCTCTGCTGATGAAGTAAAACGCACATAAAAAAGGGGCTGTAGCAGTTCAGAATGCTACAGCCCCTCTCCGTTGGCATAGATTATAAAGTGTATTTTATCCGTGATAACGGTAAAGCGGATCTGCCTCTTTCAAGGCATAGTCATCGGGATAGTGATAGCCGAATTGCTCCTTCAGCAGGACATAGCGATCCACAAAAATGCACTTTCCGTTGATATATTCGCCCCGCCGCTTTCCGCCGCGGGGGGCGCAGGAGGTCAGGTCAAGCTCCAGCTCCGGGTTGCGGCGCAGCATTTCGTCGATCTGCTCCTGCGGCACCTTCGTATAGAAGCCGAGGTACAGCCGTTCCAGCTCCGTCAGACCGTAGAGGGAGCGGATATCGTCCACGGGGTTCAGAACGAGATTCACATGGCGCAGCTCCCGGAGATTCCCCAGAGGGGATGCATCCTGCACATTGCACTTCATCAGCTCCAGATACTCCAGGTGCGGGCAGTGCGACAGCGGTGAAATATCGCTCAGATCCTCCAGGTAGGCTAAAATGCATACCTCCAGCTTTGGCATACAGGAAACGAAGGAAATATCCGTCAGCGGCACATTATGGCCGATGTCCAGATACCGCACCTCCGTGCAGTATTGGAGCGCGGAGCAGTTCCAGTCGGAGATATAGCCTGCGGCGGGCCAGGAGGCAAGGATCTTTTCCACATCCGTGCGGCAGGTGTACTGCATTCCGAAAAAGATCCTCCACACCACCTTCACGTCGGGAAACTCATCCCGGATCGCCGCCATATCCTCATCTGCCACCTGACAGCTGTCCATATCCAGCATTTCGAGCTTCGGCATACAGCGAACCACCCGCCTGACCAGCTCGCCGCCGTCGTCCATGGGGCGGTGGTTCAGATCCAGCACGGTGTCCTCCAGGGTGAAAGACTTGTCGAAAAGGCAGAAGCTGTAGTGGGGCACCGCGTCCGGGGCGGCCTGCTCCAGCGCCAGGATATCCTCCCAGCTCAGCGCCCGTGCCGGATCCTCTTCGCCCAGCTCCAGCTCCTTCAGCTCTGACATCAGCGGGAGCCAGGGCAGGTATTCCCCCACCTCTTCCCCCGTCAGCTCCCGGAGGTCAAGGCTCCGCTCGTCAAGCTCCAGCTTCCGGCCGCAGACGGTGGGTGCGTAGTACAGGCGTGCAGCACAGCTCTCCTGAAGGGAGTGCAGCTCCTCTGCACTCAGTGTGCTTCCCGTCAGGTCCAGCTCTCTGAGCGCCGGAAGCTGCGAAAGAGCCTCCTGCCAGGCGAGCAGATCCTCCCCCACATTGCCATGGGGGCAGAGGGAAACCGTATCCGCTTCGACCTCGCT
>JAGHSH010000049.1 GCA_018065965.1 Candidatus Apopatocola equi | reverse complement strand
GGGAACGTTGTTAAGCCCCCCTCATTCTGTTTCTCGGCAGAAAGAGATTGAGCGCCGCTGGGCGGTGGATAAGATAACAGAGGCGCGGCGGCGAAATGCCGCCGTCGGAAGATTTCAGCTTCTGCCTCTGTGACCGCTGCTTGTCTATACACTCCGGGAACCCTTCCGCTGCCGCTGGTGGGAGCTTGTCTTAGTGAGTGCAGCGGGAATAAAGAATGGGGGATGAATACCGGTCGCGGCACTATGCCGCGGGGATGAGGGAAAGAATATTTTCCTGCAGCACATAAAAATGGTTCCCTGCAAAAACCTGTTTTGCAGGGAACCCTTATTTTATCGGATGCCGTCTGTATGCTCCATGATGTCATTGCCGCTGTCCGGCCCCACGGTACTGCGCACCAGACCGAAGCGGCGGCAGTCATAGCGCTGGAATTTCTCCAGCTCCTTCCGCTCCTCCTCAGTGACATTCTCGGGGATCGTCACAGCCAGCATGGGACGGTGAGCATACTGGAGCTGGCTTTCGTGGAGGAGCATGGCCTCCTGTGCCATCTCAAAGGCGGTCTTGCCGCCGAAATAGTCCAGAGGAGTTTCCACATCCAGCCAGATCTCATTCTCACTGGCCATATGCCGGTAGAACTTGGGTACGTTCCACACGCCGTACTGTTCCGCGCTTTCGGGATCATAGCTCTCATCGGCGGCGTTTTCCAGGGCAAAGGGCAGGACATAGCCGTTGAGCAGGTGCGCTCCGTGGCCGTATTCGCCCTCGGTATCGTGACCCACGGCCACCAGCGGACGGAAACGGCGCAGCAGCTGCGTGTAGTAGCGGATGACGTCGGCTTCCCCGAATTTGGCCTTGGCGGTCTCCAGCAGGGCGGCATTGTTCCCGGTGGGCAGCACGAAATGGTCGGGGAAGGGGCCGATCACGGGATAGCGGCGCAGCCCCAGTGTGTAGAGCGCATCCAGCAGCTCATGGGGACGGGGCTGCCAGTCGTAATGATGGACCAGATAGGCCACCTGCACACTGCGGCCCTGAGCGATATATTCGGCGGCCATGGCGCCGAAGAAGATTACATCGTCGTCCGCGTGGCAGGGGAGCAGGGGAATGTCCACCTCACCCTCGCTCTTTTCCCACAGCTGCACATCTGCAGGCGGTGTGCCGAAGCTGAAGGCGCGCAGCTCGCAGAGCTGAGAGGTGCCGGCAAAAACGATCCCCAGAGAGCTGACCGGAGAGGGCAGAGCCAGATATTCATGCAGGAACTCGTTCTCGCCGCCCCGGATCTCCCAGTCCGCGCTCCGGACGGTGTAGGCGGGGGCGGGCGTCCACCAGATGAGGTAGAGGCTGCTGATGGGCTCATCACACTCCACGCTCAGCACCGTGCCCTGATAGAAGTTCATGTAGCTCTCCCGGTTGCCGTCGGAGAGATAGTTGGTGTAGCCGTACTGGTTTTCCCGGAGTCGGATGAGCGCCGTCAGCTCCGCTGCCTCGGGCACCGGGGTCGGCTCGGGCGTAGGCTCGGGAGTCGGCTCCGGCGTGGGTTCGGGCGTGGGCTCCGCGGTGACCTCCGGCTCAGGCGTTTCCACTGCCTCGGGGGTCTGCAGGGGCGCAGCGGAGGGACTCTCCCGTCTGGTGCAGCCGGAGAGAGAAAAAAATAAAGTCAGAATCAGAAATACAGCAAGGATTTTTTTCATGAGTGCTCCTTATTGTAAGTTTACAATTGCCATTTTCGCGGAAAGGTGTATAATGGAGTTTACTGCAAAATGGGGAAGTTTGCAACTGCTATTTTCAGTTCCCCGGAGGGAGCGTTTTTATGAAGCGTCTGGCTTCTTTGATGATCATATCGGTTTTGTTTCTTTCCGCCTGCGTGAGCCGCGGAGACGCCGTGCAGACGGCTGCTCTGCCCGCCGAGAGCGAGAATGCTGAGGAGACTCCCATTCTGCTTTGCGGCAATGAGCTGGAGCGGGATGCGGAAACGCTGAGGCTGGAGGGCGGCTGCGATGCCGATGAGCTCCGCACCGCACTCTCCGCCATGGAGCAGCTGCAGCTGGTGGAGTGGCAGAACTGCCCCCTCAGCACAGCGGAGCGGCTGGAGCTGAGGAAGGCCTATCCGGCGCTGCGCTTCGACTGGACGCTGCAGCTGGGGAGCGTGAGCTTTTCCGCGCTGGCAGAGGAGGTCGATCTCAGCGCAGCGCAGAAGGATATCCCCGCCCTGCTGGAGCTTCTGCCGCTCATGAGTGCCCAAAGCGTGGATCTGAGCGGCTGGAGCATTGGCGCAGAGGATGCCGCCGCCCTGCATGAGGCTGAGCCGGAGCGGGACTTTCTCTACACGGTGGAGCTCTTCGACCGGAGCTTTTCTTCGCTGGACACGGAGATCGACCTGAGCGATATTCCCATGGAGGACACGGCCGCCGTGGAGGCCGCCCTTGTGTTCTTCCCGAAGCTGGAGAAGGTACTGATGCTCCGCTGCGGACTGGATAACGATACCATGGACGCCCTGAACGCCCGCCATGAGGGAACCCGCTTTGTGTGGCTGGTGCAGGTCATGACCCTCGGCGTCCGCTCCGATACCACCTACTTTACAATTTACAATGCCGAGCCGCTCTATCAGCCAAGACAGCCTGTCTCGAACCTGCGCTACTGCCACGATCTCATCGCCGTGGATCTGGGACACTGCGGCATCAGTCAGGAGGATCTGGAATTTGCCCGGGGCACGCCCAAGCTGCAGTTTCTCATTCTGGCTGAGTGCTACATCCACGATCTGGAGCCCCTGCGCTGCTGCCCGGAGCTGCGGTATCTGGAGGCCTTCAAGTCCTATCTGAACGATATCTCCGCTCTGGCGGACTGCCCGAAGCTCACGGATCTGAATCTCTGCTATATCCCCTCTCTGGGGCCTGACTGCGTGCCGATCCTCAAGGAGATGAAGCAGCTGGAGCATCTGTGGTTCTGCGATGCGAACTTCTCCTCCTCCCTGATCGTCGAGCTGCGGGACGCTCTGCCCGACACGGAATTTCTCTACTACAAGGGGCCGGAATCCACCGGAGCGGGCTGGCGCACCCATGATATCTATTATGAGATGCGCGATGCCCTGCATATGCCGTATATGAACTGAGGGCAGAGCATGAGAGCACGAGAAAG
>JAGHSH010000252.1 GCA_018065965.1 Candidatus Apopatocola equi | reverse complement strand
CGGGCCATGGCCTCGGCATAGACGCGCTTGACATACTCGTTTTTCATAACTTCGCCTCTCCTTTATTGATATTGGGTTCCGCTTCCTCGGCTTTCCGCTCCTCGCGGACAAAATCGGCTCGCTGGCGCAGGATAGTCTGCAGAGCCAGTATAACGACAAGGATCAGAAAGACGATCAGCGGAATTTTGAACAGATTGCGGGAAAGAAAATGCATGGTGGGATTGATCTGGTCCAGTACGGCCAGCACCAGATCCACCAGAGCCAGCTCCAGACAGATGTGCGGCAGCAGCTTTTTCATCCTTGGGCCACCTCCTCGGGATCCTCGGCGAGGTAAATGATATCGGAAATAAACCGGTTGGGATCGGCGTTCACGAGCTTTCCGTTCCAGTACAGGTTTGCAGAGCGTCCTCCGTCAAGATTATAGGCCGTCCGGCAGCCCAGAGAGGCAAACAGCTCCGAGAGCTGCTCCAGCGTCATACCGGCAGAGGCATAGGTGCGTCCCTCGACCATGACGAAGAAGTAGTGGCCGGGCTCCACGCAGCCGATGGCGGCGCGGGGGTTGGCATAGTCGAGAAGATGCTCAAACTTTGTGACGGCCTGTCCGTTCTCCAGCAGCGAGGGCCCGAAGCCCCAGGCCTGCCAGGCGCCTCCGTCCAGCAGCATGGCGGTGTCATACTCGCCGTCGGCATAGCACTCCATGGAACCGTCCGGCCATATCACGCAGATGTCCTCGTTGCGGGTGTCCCGGTAGAGCACGCCGTTTCGGACGACAACGCCCTCCTTGCGGGCGTAGTAGAAGTCACCGGAGAGAGCGGCCACGGCGTTTGCACGCCAGGCGATCTCGGCGCAGGGCTTCGCGGGGGAGTAATACTCGCCTCCGGAGAAGGAGGTCCGGAGATCATGAACATCCCGGACATAGATCTCGGTCGTGTAGTAGATCAGCCTGTCCTGCTGCACGCGGGTAAAGTAGAGGGAAAGGTTTTTGCTCCGGTAGCTGTTTTCGTCGGAGATGATCTCACCCTGTGTAAACTGCTCGGGGAAGCGGAGAGAAAAATCACCCTCCGGAACGCTCGGCTCCTCAGGCTCGGCGGCTTCGGGGACTTCGGGGACTTCAGGGACTTCGGGAAGCTCCTGCTTTGCGGGAAGAGGTGCGGCAGCCGTAACGATGGGCTCGGCCTCCGGATGGAGCTTGAGAACATGATGAAAAAGGGCAAAAACATTCAGCTCGACGCCTACGGCGAGCAGATCCAGAAACAGCACCAGCGCCAGCGGAAGCAGCTTCTTTTTCTTCTTATTCTGCCCTGAGGATGAAGTAACCATAAAAGCGGGAAATCTCCTTTATTTCAGAGACTGTAATAAGTCTCGGTGAAAGAACTGAGTTTAATGTGTGCATACTACTACTGCAACTGTATTCATGTCAAGGGCTTTGCACCGAAAACCTGCCGATTTTGCTTGTCAAGAGGAGAAAAAAGGGGTATAATACCGTGTCATCCTATGAACACGAGGCGCATCAGAGTGAAAGACAGCATCATTGTCCGGGGAGCCCGGCAGAACAACCTGAAAAACATATCTCTGGAGATCCCCCGGGACAAGCTGGTGGTCTTTACGGGTCTGTCCGGCTCGGGTAAATCCACCCTTGCCTTCGATACGATCTATGCGGAGGGCCAGCGGCGCTATGTGGAGTCTCTCTCCAGCTATGCCCGCCAGTTCCTGGGGCAGATGGACAAGCCGGATGTGGATTACATCGAGGGCCTCTCCCCGGCCATCTCCATCGATCAGAAGACCACGAGCCGCAATCCCCGCTCCACGGTGGGCACCGTCACGGAGATCTATGACTACCTGCGTCTGCTCTGGGCCAGAGTGGGTACGCCCCACTGCCCCCGGTGCGGCAAGGAGATCCGTCGGCAGACCGTGGATGAGATCATTGACCGGCTCATGCTGCTGCCGGAGAAGAGCCGCCTTCAGATCCTCGCTCCCGTGGTGCGGGCGCGCAAGGGTGAGCATACGAAGGTCTTTGAGGATGCACGGCGCAGCGGCTATGTCCGCGCCCGGGTGGACGGCAGCGTGTATGAGCTTGCCGAAGCGCCTGCACTGGACAAGAATAAGAAGCACAGCATCGAGATCGTGGTGGACCGTCTGGTCATCCGCGACGATATCCGCCGCCGCCTGACCGACAGCGTGGAGACGGCCGCCGCCCTCTCCGGCGGACTGGTGATCGCCGAGCTGCCCCAGGAGGGAGAGGAGCTGCTCTTTTCCCAGAACTATGCCTGCCCCGACTGCGGCGTTTCCATTCAGGAGCTGGAGCCCGGCGCTTTTTCCTTCAACAAGCCTGCGTGCGCCTGCCCCAGCTGCACGGGTCTGGGCATCCGGATGAAGGTCGATCCCTCTCTGGTGATCCCCAACCCCCGGCTGAGTCTGCTGCAGGGCGCCATTACCGCCAGCGGCTGGAACAACATCCGGGGCGACAGCATTTCCCGCATGTATTTCGACGCCCTGTCGAAGAAATATAAATTCAAGCTGGAGGAGCCCTTCGAGATTATCAGCGAGGAGGCAAAGAAGGTCATCCTCTACGGCACCGACGGTGAGAAGCTCACCCTGCGCTATGAGCAGGAGCGGGGCCACGGGGTGCTGAACCAGCCCTTTGAGGGCATCATCAACAATCTGGAACGCCGCTACCGGGAGACTCAGTCTCCCACCGTCCGGGACGAGATCGAGGAGTGTATGTCCGAGTGCCCCTGCCCCGACTGTCGGGGCAAGCGTCTGCGGCCGGAGGTGCTGGCGGTAACGGTGGGCGGACTGTCCATCACCGACTTCTGCGCCCTTTCCGTCAAGGAGGCTCTGCCCTTTATGGACAGAGTGGAGGCGGAGCTGGATGAGACCCGCCGCTCCGTGGGCGAGCGCATCTTCAAGGAGATCCGCACCCGCCTCGGCTTCCTCATGAGCGTGGGACTCCAGTACCTGACGCTCTCCCGGGGTGCTTCCAC
>JAGHSH010000193.1 GCA_018065965.1 Candidatus Apopatocola equi | reverse complement strand
CAGCGGCCGCAGCCTTACGCTGGATCTGAACAGCGGCAGCGTGGAGCTCCGCGCCCTGCTCACGGGCACGGACGGCCCCGTCAGCTGGAAGAGCAGCAGCACCAAGCTCGCCGCCGTGGATGCGGAGGGCCGCGTAACGCTCCTTGCACCCGGAACGGTCACCGTCACCGCAGCCTGCGGTCGGGTCAGGAGCAGCGTGAAGCTCAGCATCGTGCGCTATGCCGAGGGCCTGACCCTCAGCGGCCCCGCCCTGCTCGCCTCGGGGAAGTCCGCCTCCTACAAGGCCGTGCTCACGCCTTCCAAGCCCAGCGACAGGACCGTTCTCTGGTCTCTCGCCCCCGGCGGCGAGGCCTATGCTTCCGTGAAGAACGGAAAGCTCACCGCCCGGAAGGGGCTCGCCCATCCCGTGAATGTGACGCTCATCGCCGCTTCCCGGGACGGGGCAGCCGTGCAGGAGCTCACCGTAACGATCCTCCCGCTCACCGCCGCGGTGAACCTCTATGAAAACGGGACAGCCGTGGGCGGCAGAACGGTCAGCTTCGACGGCTGCGGCAGCTTCACCCTTGTAAACGCGCCCATGTCCGCCCTGCAGAGCTGGAGCGTGAAGTGCAGCAGCAGGGATGTGTCCGTGACCCTCAGCGGCAGCACCGTTACCGCCCGTTCGCTCAAACCCCTCCGGAGCGGAACGCGCGTGACCCTGACTCTGACCGCCGCCGACGGCAGCGGTCGAAGCGTCCGCGTGACCCTGAAGGCTCTTTGAGCTTCCCGCTCGTTCCCCACACTGCGGGGAATGGATTACCGCGTTGACGAGAGCAGATAGGCGGAACATGAATAATAAAAAAGGTTCGCTGCAAATCCGACCTTTGCAGCGAACCTTATTCATGCTCACGAGAGTCCGGCAAGAGCCTCCCGGAGCTTCCGGTAATCCTCATAATGGGACTTGATCTCATAGATCTGGGGGAGGATCTGGGTCTTGGCGGCCTGAAACAGATCCTCGTGGCGGGGGTAGCGCTTGCGGCACTCCTTAAAGAAGGGGATGAAGAACTCCTCCGTTTCCACTGCCTTCCGGTAGCGCTTTTCAATGGAGGCCTCGGCGAGGGTGTACATATTGTGCATACGGTCGGCGGTCTTGATGGCGGCGGTGTTCACATCGGCGGCGATGTGTTCCAGATGCTCCCGCAGCACCTGTGCATCGTGGTAATCCAGCCCGGGCTTGTTGGTGACCGCATAGACAAATCCGGCCGTCCGCTCCCCAAAGAGGCGCGCAAGGCTCTCCCGGCTGTGGCCGGGTACATCCTCGATCGCATCATGGAGCAGGGCGGCAGCAACGGTGTCCTCATCCCGGATGTTATAGGAGATGAGAAAGTTGGCCACATCCACGCAGTGCATGTAATAGTCGTTGCCGTCATAGCGCCGGAAGCCCCGTTGGGCGCTCATCTCCTCCGTCACGAAGCTCAGCGCATCGAGTGCGCGGGAATTGTTCCCGTAGAGCAGGGAAAGTCTGCGCTCGAGAAACAGGCGGGAACTCTGCTGAAAACTCATTTTTCTGTCCTCCCTTTTCGATTTTTTGAAACGGAAACCCCCTGCAGTCCGAAAAAGGCCGCAGGGGGACGTAAACAGGTCAGGGCTGCGCGGAAACGCTGCTGCCCTCGCAGGAAAGCTCGCACACGCCCAGTCCGGCGCGGGAGAAGATCACATGGGTGAAGGGATACACAGCGTTCAGGCTGCCGATCACATTGCCGCTGCCGTCGGTAATGGTCAGGGCAGAGCCCGCATGGCCGCCCAGCTCGGCAAAGATGCTGCCCTGGCTGCTCTCGGCAGAGGCCGTCTTGGGAGCCTTGTACTTGCCGCAGGCGAGCAGGTCGCCGCCCATGATGCGCAGGGCGATCTTGGCGTCGATGCCGTCCTGATAGGCGGAGACCAGAATGCTGCCGCCCGTGACGGTCACGATGCCCTCGCCGCTGCCGCTCTGTCCGGCATGGATGCCGTCCTCACCGGCAGCAATGTTGAAGCTGCCGCCCTCGATATAGAGCTCAGTCTCGCTGTAAAGGCCGTCCTCGATGGCATCCACCACCAGAGAAGGCTCGCCGCTGAAGCGC
>JAGHSH010000015.1 GCA_018065965.1 Candidatus Apopatocola equi | reverse complement strand
GCAGCGCCCAGAGCAGCAGAAGCAGGGTGAGGGAATTCCCGCTCAGCAGCCACAGAGCGAGCAAGAGCGGGAGCAGCGCCGCATAGAACAGCGCCGTCAGGACTCTGCGCCTTCTCACAGTTTTTTGAACGCCCTGCTCTCGGGCGCCTTCACCTCATCGAGCATCGCGGCAAGCAGTCCCTCGGCGGTGTAATCGTGGAGCTTGGCCTTGCTGCTGAGCATCAGACGGTGGGCACAGACGGAAAGGAATACCGCCTGCACATCCTCAGGCAGCACATAGTCCCGCCCCTGCAGGAAGCCCCTTGCCTTGGCGCAGCGGCAGAGCGCCAGTGCGCCGCGGGGGGAAACGCCCAGCACCACAAAGGGATTGGTGCGGGTCTTCTCCACCAGAGCGGAAATGTAATCGTAGATCTCATCTGCCATGTAGGTCTGCTGCACCTCGTCAATAAGGCGGGCAAGCCCCTCTGCGTCCGTGACGCTCTGCACCCGATCCAGAGGGTTCTCGTGGTGCCGCTCCCGCATGATGTCCGACTGGGTCTTGGCGTCGGGATAGCCCATGCTCATGCGGATGATGAAACGGTCCAGCTGCGAATTGGGCAGCGCCGTGGTGCCCGCAGAGCCGACGGGGTTCTGGGTCGCCAGCACCACAAAGGGGCTGGGCAGCGGATAGGTCACGCCGTCTACGGTGACGTGTCCCTCCTCCATGGCCTCCAGCAGGGCAGACTGGGTCTTGCTGGAGGTACGGTTGATCTCATCTGCCAGCAGCAGATTGGTCATGACCGCGCCCTTTTTGTATTCCATCTCTCCCCTGTCCTTGTTATAGACAGAGTAGCCGAGGATATCGGAGGGCATGGTGTCCGAGGTGAACTGCACGCGGCGGGTCTCCAGTCCCAGTACCCGGGAAAAGCTCATGGCCATGGTGGTTTTGCCCACGCCGGGCACATCCTCCAGCAGCACATGACCCTTTGCCAGTATGGCCATAAGCACCTTCTCCACAGCCTCGTCCTTGCCCAGAACGACCCTGCGGATCTCCTGCTGTATACGTTCGGTTAGTTCATTCATGCTTCTTTTTTCTCCCTATGAGTGCAAGAGTTCCAACCGCCGCGGCCGCTGTGAGCGGCAGGACGATCATCAGCGGGCTTCTCTTCCCGCTTTCCGTCTGCGAAGTGTGAAGGGCATACACGCTCCCCTGTCCGCTTCTGAGCCGCCAGAGTGCCAGCCGGGCAAGCATGACCTGCTCGGTGGCCATAAAGTCTCCCGTGCCCACATCCGGCTCGTGGGAATAGCTGCCGTCGGCGCAGCGGTAGGCCTCCAGTCCGTCCAGAAGCGTTCCGCCGCCGCGGAGAAAGCGTTCATCCTCCGCCGGGTCGATGCCCAGTGCGCACAGGGCGATGATCACCTGTGCCGCGCTCTCGGCACTGCGGGTGCCGAAATAGGCGAAGTCCAGCGTGTCCAGCAGGGAGCCGGAGAGATACGCCAGCGCCCTTTCGATCGCCTCGCCGCATTCGCTGCGGTAGGGCGCAAGAGCCTGCAGCGCCATGGCGGTGATGTCCGTGTCGGAGCTGCCCCGGGCCAGACCGAAGCCGCCGTCCTCCTCCTGCCTCTCCAGAATGGCGGAGAGGATCTCCTCACGGCTGTAGCGGGCGTCGGCGGGAACGGCATAGTCCCCGCTGTCAAGGGCGATGAGCGCCCAGATCCAGCCGTTGAGTCCCTGCATACCCAAAGATTCACCGGCGTAGTTATAGGTGCCCAGCGCGATCAGATCCAGATCGTTATTCTCCCCGAAGCAGGTGGGATCCGCGCCCAGCGCCGCAGCCGTCAGAGCCACGCGGTGCCATTCCGTGGCGCGCACATCCCTCACGGAGGAGTCGCTGAGCCTTTCATCGGCATAACGGCGCAGCTCGCTGAGATACTGCCCCGTTTTCTCGGCCTTCAGCAGACCGATGCAGTAGGCGGTCCAGTCGCAGATGGAGGTTCCGGCGGGAAACTCCGCGCCCAGAGACAGCAGCTCCTGCCCGCTCACACCGGCAAGGGCCTTCTGCCCGGCAAGGGCGGAGAGTGCCTCCTCCCGCTCCTGCTCGGCGGAGGCTCCCGCCGCCATCACGCTCTGGGTGAGCAGGCAGAGGCACAGGAGCCAGATTAAAATTTTCTTCATGTCGATCCTCCTTGTTCATCCTCCGGCAGATCGCTGCCCAGGGGAGGCGGCCATTCCTCCTCCACCTCGCCGCAGCGCCGACAGGTGCGCAGGATATATCCCGCCTCGCTCTCCGTGGGCTCGATACGCTCCGTCTCCTCAAACCAGTGACCCAGAGGGAGCATATCGCCGTCGATCCACGAGTAGCAGTAGCCGTTGAAGCTGCCGTAGCTGCCGCCGGTGGCTCTGTAGCCGCCGATATCCTTGCCGTAGGCCAGGGTGAAGCGCAGGCAGAGGACATCGCCGTCGTTCAGATACCACTCGCTGAGTCCCTTGCCCGGATACATACCGTTTATGCAGTACATCCAGCCCGAGCCGGAGGTGTAGTCCCATTCGCCGATGCTGTCCTCGTCATGGCTGTTGGTCAGGGTCAGGCCGTCCCGGCGGACGGTTTCCCAGAGCAGCGGCGGTACCTCGCCGCCGGCATTCACCCCAGCGCGGCTGATGCGCCGCAGATAAAAGCCGATCTTGACGCTGCCGTCATACCGGGCCTCATAGCCGTATTCCCGCAGCATCTCCAGCACCGCGTCCGCAGCGGGTACGCCCTGCCGGATGGTGTAGAGG
>JAGHSH010000198.1 GCA_018065965.1 Candidatus Apopatocola equi | reverse complement strand
CGATCGAAATCCTTGTTATGGGCGCTTTTGCCGCCTTTTGCCTGTCTCTTCTCCGCCGGGAAGGACAGCTGCGGGACGGCATGAGTGTGAGCTTTGCCGCCGAGGCGCTGCTGCCGGCCTTTGCGCTCCGCTATTTCGCCCTGCCCTATGAAACGCTGGACTATCAGAATTTTCTCACCCGCTGGGTAGATCATTTCCGCCGGAGCGGCGGCTTTTCGGCTCTGCGGGATCCGGTCGGCAATTACAATGTGCCGTACCTTTATTTCCTCGCGGCCTTCTCCTACACGGACTATTCCGATCTATACCTTATTAAATATCTCTCGATCGCCTTTGATGTGCTGCTCGCCTGGGCCGTCATGAAGCTCTGCTCGCTGGTGAACGGGAAGCGTCTGGCCCGGCTCTGGGCCTTTCTGGGCACGCTGCTGCTGCCCACCGTGGTGCTCAACGGCTCCCTGTGGGGACAGTGCGACAGCATCTATGTGGCGCTGGCGCTGACGGCCATCTACTGTGCGCTCTCCGGCAGGCCCCGGCTGTCTCTCCTGTTCATGGCGCTGAGCTTTTCCTTCAAGCTGCAGGCCGTGTTTTTCATGCCTGTGTTCTTTGTACTTTTTGTCTCCGGGCGGATCCGCTGGCGGGATATCTGGATCTTCCCCGCGTCCTATTTCGCCGCCGTTCTGCCGGCCGTTCTCGCCGGACGCCCTGTGCCCAGTACCCTGACGCTCTATCTGGATCAGGCGGGCTCCGTGGGCAGCGGGCTCAATTACAATTCCCCCTCCATCTTTTCCTTCTACCGGGGCGGCGGAGACGAGGCGCTGCTATCCAAGCTGGGGGTGGGCGCGGCGTTTCTCTTCTGTGTGCTTCTGCTTGCAGCTCTCTGGGTGGGTCGGCAGGGGAAGAACGACCGGGTGCTCCTCTGCGCCTTCACGCTGACCGCCATCTGCGTGCCGCTGCTTCTGCCCCATATGCATGACCGCTATTTCTTCGGTGCGGACGTACTGAGCTTTGCCCTTGCTTTTTTGGGCGTTGAGCTGCTGCCGCTCCCCTTCCTCTGCAGCTTTGCCTCCCTGCTGGGCTATCATGCCTATTTGAAAATGCGCTATCTGCTGCCCATGCGCACCGGCGCTGCGGCGCTGCTGTTTGCCGCATTGCTCATCCTTTTTGAGATCTATTTCCTCGCCTCCGAGAAAAACATGAAAAAAAGGAAAAATGGTGCTTGACAAATTCCCTTTTCGTGCTATAATCATTTACGCACTCGCGGGAGTGCTGGAATAGGTAGACAGGCAGGCTTGAGGTGCCTGTGTCCCAACATAGACGTGAGGGTTCAAGTCCCTTCTCCCGCACCACCGAAAAGCTCTTTCTCGTCGAGAAAGAGCTTTTTTGGTATATACACCCACCGACACGATTGAAAGGACAGGCTATGACCGCTCTTGCACAAACAGAATCCGGCAGACTGCTCCTCACTTTCCTGCTCTCCATGGTACCCGTGGTGGAGCTGCGGGGCGGTATCCCCCTGGGGCTTTCTCTGGGGCTCACGCCGCTGCAGAGCTTTCTCTGCGCAGCACTAGGCAATATGCTGCCCGTCCCCTTTCTCATCCTGCTCACCCGCAGGGTCTTTGCCTGGCTGCACCGCTCCAGACGGCTCTCGCCCTATATCCGCGCGTTAGAGCGGCGGGGCGCAGAGAAGGCAGATCTGGTTCGCAAATACCGTCTGCCCGGGCTGATCATTCTCGTGGCGATCCCCCTGCCCGGCACGGGCGCATGGACCGGAGCGCTGGTGGCCGCCCTGCTGGATATCCGGCT
Organism: Candidatus Apopatocola equi; assembly: GCA_018065965.1. Lineage (GTDB taxonomy): Bacteria > Bacillota > Clostridia > Oscillospirales > Oscillospiraceae > Apopatocola > Apopatocola equi. The sequence goes on along the minus strand of JAGHSH010000198.1, from coordinate 1,056 downwards.
GAAGGCCGCCATCCCCGCCATTGCGCTGGGGGTGCTGATTGCCGGCGGGCTGGTGCTCTGCGCCAGTCTGGGGATCATCGCCGTGATCTGAAAAGAGAATGCGAAAAATATCTTGACCGAATGCCTCGGTTGTGGTATATTGGTTGCACCTGTCGGCGGACGGGCTGTTTTTGTGCGGCCAAATCGCCCATACAGGGAGGCATGCGCCGGATTCACCCGAGCGCAAATTTAAAAGGAGGTGCCGAAAAATGGCGAAAGCAGGTGCACGCGTAAAGATCACTCTGAGATGTGCAGAGTGCAAGCAGCGTAACTACAACACCAACAAGAACAAGAAGAACACCACGGACAAGCTGGAACTCAACAAGTATTGCCCCTTCTGCCGCAAGCACACCAAGCACGTTGAAACCAAGTGATGCGAAAGGATGCATGAAAATGGCTGAAAAGGAAAACAATGCAATCACTCCGCAGGCCAAGGGCGACTTTGTCAAGCGGAGCAGTGAAAAGCTTCCCTTCATGCAGCGGGTCAAGAAATGGTTCCGCGACATGAGGAGTGAGCTGAAGAAGGTCGTTAGGCCTACTCCCAAGCAGGTCAGCAAGAACACCGGTGTGGCTCTGGCTATGATGGCCGTCAGCGCTCTGGTGGTCTGGGGCTTCGACAAGCTGGCTACCGGCGCTGTTGCTGCGCTGCTGAAGCTGGTGGGCTGAGCCGATGGCTGACAATCTCATGTGGTATGTGGTCCATACCTACTCCGGCTATGAGAATTCCGTGGCGACTGCCATTCTCAAGGCGGCCGAGAACCGCGGGATGCAGGATCTGATCACCGAAGTGAACATCCCCGTGGAGGTCGTCGTGGAGCACGGCGATGAGGGCGACAAGACCGTTGAACGCAAGGTCTTCCCCGGCTATGTGCTGGTGAAAATGGTGATGACCGACGAGAGCTGGTATCTGGTGCGCAACTGCCGCGGCTGCACCGGCTTCGTGGGCAGCGACGGCAAGCCCATTCCTCTCACCGAGGATGAGGTCCTCAAGCTGGGTGTGGAGCACAGAGAATACTC
>JAGHSH010000228.1 GCA_018065965.1 Candidatus Apopatocola equi | reverse complement strand
CTCATCCCCCGCAGCGACACGGAGGTGCTGGTGGAAACGGCGCTGCGTCTGCTGAAGGAAAAGCAGAAGGCCGACGCCCGCATTCTCGACCTGGGCTGCGGCAGCGGCTGCATCGGCATCGCGCTGGGACACTTCCTCCCGGCCGGCCGCATCACCGCCGTGGACATCAGCCCCGGGGCCCTGGAGCTGACCCGGCGCACCATAGCCGCCAACGCTCTCAGCTGCCGCAGCGCGGTCATGGAGGCGGATATCCTTGCCTCCCCGCCCATGCGTATGGGGAGCTACGACCTGATCGTGTCCAACCCGCCCTACATCGCCACGGCTGAGCTGGCGGAGCTGGACGTGTCCGTGAAGGACTATGAGCCCCGGCTGGCTCTGGACGGCGGCGAGGACGGATTGAAGTATTACCGCGCGATCCTCAGCTACTGGCTGTCCGTTTTAACGCCCTCCGGCTCTGTTATCATGGAGTTGGGTGAGGGACAGGCGGCAAAGGTCATGGAGATGATGCGGGATGCGGGACTGCAGGAGGTCCGCAGCGTGAAGGATCTCTACGGCACCGAGCGCGTGGTCGTCGGCACGAAGAAATAAAAAAGAAAAACAAATCCGAACCGGATTTTTTGGGAGGAAGAAAAATGGCAGCAAAGAAAGCTACCCCCGGTGTTGCTTCCCCGGCTCCCGCCGAGGATAAGAAGAAGGCGCTGGAGACCGCGCTGGCTCAGATCGAGAAGAACTACGGCAAGGGCGCGATCATGCGTCTGGGCGAGGATATCCCCATTAATGTGGAGGCCATTTCCACCGGCTCTCTGAGTCTGGATCTGGCGCTGGGCGTGGGCGGCGTGCCCCGCGGACGCATCATCGAGGTCTACGGCCCTGAGTCCTGCGGTAAGACCACCCTGGCTCTGCACATCGTGGCCTCTGCCCAGAAGCAGGGCGGCGAGGCTGCCTATATCGACGTGGAGCACGCGCTGGAGCCCGCCTATGCCCGGGCGCTGGGCGTGGACATCGACAACCTGCTCATTTCCCAGCCGGATACCGGCGAGCAGGCGCTGGACATCACCGAGGCGCTGGTGCGCTCCGGCGGCGTGGATGTGGTCGTGGTGGACTCCGTGGCCGCCCTGCTGCCCAAGAGCGAGCTGGAGGGCGAGATGGGCGAGAGCAGCGTGGGCGTGGTGGCCCGGCTCATGTCTCAGGCTCTGCGCAAGTTGGCCGGCGCCATCTCCAAGACCAACACCGTGGTGGTGTTCATCAACCAGCTCCGCGAGAAGATCGGCGTGATGTACGGCAACCCCGAGACTACGCCCGGCGGCCGTGCGCTGAAGTATTTTGCCTCTGTGCGTATCGATATGCGCCGGGTGGAAACGCTCAAGAACGGCTCCGAGATGGTCGGCAACCGCACCCGCGCCAAGGTCATCAAGAACAAGGTCGCCCCTCCCTTCAAGGAGGCGGAATTCGACATCATCTACGGCGAGGGTATTTCCAAGGTCGGTGAGATCATCGATCTGGGCGCGAAGCTGGAGCTCATTGACAAGGCCGGTGCGTGGTACACCGTCTGCGGTGAGCGGGTACAGGGCCGTGACGCGGTGAAGGAGTATCTCATGACCCATCCCGAGAACTGCAGCGAGCTGGAGCAGAAGATCCGCGACAACGCCCACAAGCTCATGACGCCGCAGGCCAAGCGTGCCGCCGTGGCCGCAGGCCGTGCCATTGACATTGAAGCCGACGACTTCGAAGGATGAATCCCGAGGCGAAGGCAAGAGCGCTCAGTCTGCTGGACAGGCGCGACTATTCCCGGAAAATGCTCATCGATAAGCTGTGCGAAAAGGCCATCTCCACCGCTGATGCGGAGGAGGTGGCCGACTGGCTGTGCTCCCTGCGTGTGGTGGACGACAGCCGCTATGCGGGCATCGTGGTGCGGCATTACGCCGCCAAGGGCTATGGGAAGAAGAGAATCGAACAGGAGCTGTACCGCCGGGGCATCGCCAGGGAGCTCTGGGACACTGCGCTGGAGGAAATGCCGGAGCAGGAGAGCGCACTGGATAAGCTCCTGCAGAGCAGACTTCGGGGGGATTTCAGCCCCGAGAGCCGGAAAAAAGCCGCAGCGGCCGCCCAGAGGCGGGGTTACGGCTGGGAGGAGATCCGCTCCGCCATGGAGCGGCTGCAAAGTGAGGACGATATATGGATGAACTGAAAAGAAACGGACGCACACTGGCACTGGTCAGTCTGGGCTGCGCCAAGAATCTGGTGAACAGCGAGGAGATGCTGGCGCTGCTGGATGAGGCGGGCTATACGCTGGTGGAGAGCATGGAAGAGGCCGACGCGGTGGTGATCAACACCTGCGGCTTCATCAACGACGCCAAGCAGGAGGCGATCGACAATATCCTTGCCGCTGCCGCCATCAAGGCGGAGAAGCCCGGCATGAAGATCATCGTCACGGGCTGCTTGAGCCAGCGCTACCGCCGGGAGATCCCCCGGGAGCTGCCTGAGGTGGACGCCCTGCTGGGTACCGCCGACTATCAGAGCATCGTGTCCGTGGTGGATGCGGCCTTTGCGGAGGAAGAGGGCGTGCAGCGCTTCTCGCCTCTGAACTCTCCCGTGCCCGAGCTGCCCCGTCTGGTGACCACCGGCCCCCACTGGGCCTATTTCCGCATTGCCGAGGGCTGCGACAACCGCTGCGCCTACTGCGTGATCCCCTCTCTCCGAGGGCCCTTCCGCTCCCGGAGCATGGAGGCGCTGCTGGAGGAGGCCAGGGGTCTGGCCGAGTGCGGCATCCGGGAGCTGATCGTCATCGCGCAGGATATTACCCGCTACGGCACGGACTTCGCGGGCCGTCCCATGCTCTCCGAGCTGCTGCGGGAGCTGTGCAAGCTGGATTTCCACTGGATCCGCCTGCACTATCTCTATCCCGAAATGGTGGATGACGAGCTCATCGAGACCGTTGCCTCCGAAGAGAAGATCGTCAAGTATCTGGACATTCCCATCCAGCACATCAACGATACCATCCTCCGCCGCATGAACCGCCGGGGAGACGGCCGGATGATCAGGGAGCTGTTCGGCAGGCTCCGCAGCCGTATGCCGGAGCTGGTGCTGCGTACCAGTCTGATCACCGGTCTGCCCGGTGAGGATGAGGCTGCCTTCGAGGAGCTGTGCGCCTTCCTGCGAGAGGCAAAGATCCAACGCGCCGGTGTGTTCCCCTTCTCGCCCGAGGAGGGTACGCCCGCCGCAGCCATGGAGGATCGCGTGGACACGGAGGAGGCCGAGCGCCGCGCCGGACTGATCATGGAGCTGCAGCAGCAGATCATGGA
>JAGHSH010000123.1 GCA_018065965.1 Candidatus Apopatocola equi | reverse complement strand
GTGATACCCAGCGCGGCACTGAGGATGTAGATCCGCAGCAGCCTGCGCATGCTGCTCTGCTTTTCGCTTTCGCTCTGCTCCGGCTGACTTGCCGAAGAGATCCCGGGAAACTCGGATTCCGCACCGCCCCGGAACTCCCCCTCCGCCGGCGGTGCGTATTCCCGCAGAAGCGGATATTCCTTCTCCATGGCTTACTTGCTGTGAACGTCGATCTGCGTGTAAGGCAGCTCCACGCCCAGCCGCCGGAAGGTGAGAAACAGCTCCCGGTTCAGTACCCGGTTGCCGAGGAAAATGTTTTCCTCCGATACGGCGGCGGTAAAGAGCAGCGTCACGGCGGAGGAGTCCAGAGACTCCACGCCCCGGTACACGGGCGCTTCGTGGAATACCTCCCGGTTGCGCTCATAGATCTCCTCCAGCGCGGCGGGCAGCCGTGCCTCCAACGCCTCCAGATCGGTCTCATAGGGGATGCCGATGGTGCATACGGCCCGGGAGGAACGGCTGGAGCGGTTGAGGATGTTGGTCATGCTGGCATTGTTCATGATCTTCAGATTGCCGCCCGCATCCTCAATGGAGGTGGAGCGGATGCCGATGTTGCGGACTGTGCCCCGGAAGCCGCCGACCTCCACAATATCGCCGACATTATACTGGTTTTCAAAAAGCATGGACACGCCGGTGACCACATCGGCGATCAGACTCTCCGCACCGGAGCCGATGACCAGAGCCAAAATGCCAACGCTGGCGACCACCGTGCTGACGTCCACACCCAGCAGGGTAAGACCCCAGCAGATGATCAGGATCACGGTCAGATACCGCAGCAGACTGGTGGAAAGGGTGACGATGGTAGAACCCCGGTTGGTCTTGGGCTTCATTTTCGAGAGGAACAGAAGCACAAGGTTTTCACAGCTGAGCACCAGCAGAGCCATGATCAGCAGCCGCAGCAGGGCGTCGGCACGCAGATGCATATCTTCAAAGAACTGGGCAACAGAATCGAAAAGGTGAGTAAAGAAGCTGCCGGTCACAAGCAGCGCCAGCAGAAGCAGGTAGATGATCGTACGCTGCAGATGATTTCTGTTTTTCATCATTCAAATATTTCCTCCGAGGTCAGTATGAGGCCAGTATAGTCATCCGCTCCGGGAAAGTCAACAACGGAAAGCCCCCGCGCTGCTCTGTGAGCGGCGCGGGGGCTTTGAAAAGTCGGGAAATTACTTCTGCAGGGGCATATCCTTGTTGGGCTCCTGCTTGGAGGCCTTGAGCATGGTGTTGGTCAGGATGCCGAGGATCAGAGCGCAGGCAACAGTGGTCAGGGTGATCTTGCCGAAGGAGACGCTCAGTCCGCCGACGCCGGCCACGAGGATGACGCAGACGACCATCAGGTTGCGGTTGTCGTTCAGGTCGACATTCTGGATCATCTTCAGACCGGACACGGCGATGAAGCCGTAGAGGGTCATGCACACGCCGCCCATGACGCAGCCGGGGATGGTGGCCAGGAAGGTGGCAAAGGGGCCGAAGAAGGAGATCAGGATGGCGAGAATGGCGGTAGTGAGGATGGTCACGACGGAGGCGTTGCCGGAGACAGCGGTGGTGGCGATGGACTCGCCGTAGGTGGTGTTGGGGCAGCCGCCGAAGAGGGAGCCCATGAAGGAGCCGATGCCGTCACCCAGCAGGGTGCGGTGCAGACCGGGCTCGGTGAGCAGGTCAACGCCCACGATGGTGGAGAGGTTCTTGTGGGCGGCCAGGTGCTCGGCAAAGACCACGAGAGCCACGGGGATGTAGGC
>JAGHSH010000248.1 GCA_018065965.1 Candidatus Apopatocola equi | reverse complement strand
TGCTATTTTAGCAATAGTGATTGTCATAAGCATCATTATTGACGCAATAAAAAAGAAGTTCAGAAAAAAGAAGTGAGATAAATTCCAGCTTAATCGCTCATATGAAATGAGCAAACAATTTGAATTTAATGTGGAGAGGTTAGGGATTATGAAAAGAAAGTTAGATGGGATTGCGTTACTATTAACTGCTATTTTGCTTTATGTAACTTCTGATGTAATTCAAGCACGCTTGTGGACATGGAATATTTCTGTTTACATACCATGGGCTACTATTGCTTGGATTATTGGAATAGTTGGGATTGTTCTTGTGATTATGGGAAATAAGAAGGAGTAACAAATTTTAGTTTGTCTGACAAAAAAACTACCCGCCGAAAGGATATTTCCTTTCGGCGGGTTATCTTGTGTTAATAAACTTCCTTATCCGGCTGCAGCTTTGGCTCACCGGTTTTTTAAGCTTTAAGGCTGCTTGCTGTAGTGCCAGCTGGAGTACTCAAAGAGCTCCGTGGCCAGCAGCTTTTCGATTTCGGGATCCTTATGCATGGTGCTGGTCAGCAGACCGCCCTCTCCGGCATAGGTATCCACGAAGTTGTGTACGTAGCTGCGGATCTCTTCCTCGGTAAGACCGGGGGTGGCCAGATAGGCGTTGTCCATGCCGATCTGGATAGGCAGAGCGTAGCCCATCTTCTTGCGGATGGCGACCAGATCGTTCATGCCCTGCGCTTCCCACATATCCGCGCCCATTTCAGCCATGTCGGGGGCGAGATCGCCGCAGCGGCCGCAGGAGTGGAAGTCAATGAACTTGCCGTGCTCGTGGACGAAGCGGGAGATGCGGATCATCTCGGGCTTGATGAGCTCCCGGTGCAGGGCGGGGGAGATGAACATACTGCCCTGGGTGCCCCAGTCATCGGAGTTGATGAAGCCGTCAACAGGGGCAAACTCCTTGAGGACCTTATCGATCAGGGCGATCTTGTAGTCAGCCATCTTGATGAAGTATTCCTTGGCGGTCTCGGTCTCCTCAAAAAGGTAGGGCAGACCCTCGGCGGGATCGCAGAGGCTCAGCCAGCGCTCAAAGAGACCGTCCTGCATCAGATAGAAATTGAACTTTTCGGGGTTGTAGTTTTTGGCGGCTTCCTTGCCCACCTCGGTGAAGTCGTACCTGCTCAGATCGGGGAACTTGAGCTTCTCGACCCACTCGGCAGGATCCTGCAGCAGGTAGGTGCCGGGGGTGACCATCTGGCCGCCCACCAGGGGGACGTTGGTCCAGTGTACGCCGAACCAGTCATAATCGCTCTTGCCGAAGAAGGGGCGGTCATTGTCGGCCGTGTTGAAGATCACGTTTTTGTCGGTGCTCATGTTGGGCACGAACATGGGTTTCTTCCGTTCAAAGACCCGGATCATGTTTTCCCGGGGCGTAATGGGGGTGTTCAGCTTGAAGTCGGGCGGCAGCATAGTTTGTTCCTCCTCATACAGTGTGTTTCCATTATAACAGATTGCAGAGGGCTGTCAATGAGAAGAGGAAAAAGAGGAAAAAAACTGAAATTGCCTCTTGACTTTGCCCGGAAGCTGCTGTATACTAACAAAGCTGAATACAGAATTGTGTTTCGCCCAAGCTATGGAGATGTCGCGTAGTTGGTCGAGCGCGCACGATTGGAAATCGTGTATATCCCATAAGGATATCAAGAGTTCGAATCTCTTCATCTCCGCCATTTCAGACAAACAGGCCTACCGGCTTGTTTGTCTGTTTTTTATTCGGAATACGGTTGGAACAAGCTCTTTCCGCGCAGACTCTTTTTGTGGCTGCTCAATACCTGAACGGAGGATCAAATCATGAACAAAACTCTGGTTGCCTTTTTTTCTGCCAGCGGCGTGACCGCCAAGGTCGCCGGAAAGCTGGCGCAGAAGCTGGAAGCTGACGTCTATGAGATCAAGCCCCGGGAGCCCTACACGAAAGCGGATCTCAACTGGATGAACCGGAAATCCCGCAGCAGCGTGGAAATGAACAACAAGAGCTTCCGGCCTGAGATCATTACCGGAGATGTGGATGTTTCCGGCTATGACACGGTATATCTGGGATTCCCCATCTGGTGGTATGTGGCGCCTACGGTGGTCAACTCGTTTCTGGAGGCCTACGATTTCTCCGGAAAGAAGATCGTCCTCTTTGCCACGGCCGGCAGCAGCGGTTTCGGCAGCACGCTGCAGGAGCTGCAGCCCTCTGCCCCCGGTGCGGAGTTCCGGGAAAGCAAAGTGCTCCACGGGATCATGACCGACAGCAAGGTCGGAAGCCTGACGGAGGATCTTTGAGGGGAGCGGCACAGACCGGTAACAGAAACCCCGCTTGATAAAGAAAAAATCTGAAATTCTCCACGGAGAAAAAACAAGGAGAGCTGTGAAATGGCGCTGACGAAGATACAGGAAAATCTGGTAAAGGCATTGGTATGCTGCGGGCTGAACGCTGCGGACATCAGCGGCATCTTCCAGACCATGTCGGAGCTGGATACGGCGCAGGAGTTCGAGGCGCAGAAGGATCTGCTGCTCTGGCTCATGACGGAAGGTGCCCATAAGCGTCAGCCCACCCGCGCCGAGACGCTGGCGAAGGCCAATGAAATGATCGGAAAAAACTGGAAGGAAAAGCTGGCCGGACAGAAAGCGGGAGGCCCCCTGCACTGAAAAGCTCATGCCCGGTACATTTTCCTCATTAAAAATACTCCCACACAAAATAGCCGAAAACGGCTGCTTTGTGTGGGAGTTTTCTATATTGGCAGGGACGGCAGCTTCTCTCAGGCAAAGTATTCCGCGGCCAGAGCCTTCCAGGCGTTGACGGAGCGGTGGATGGTGCTCTCAGCCACGCAGTAGGCCACCCGGGCGTAGCCGGTGACACCGAAGCTGTCGGAGGGGACGATGAGCAGATCCCGCGCCTTGGCCCGGTCGGAGAAGTCCTGGGAATCACCGTTGGGAGACTTCACAAAGAGATAGAAGGCGCCATCGGGCTTCAGACAGGAGAAGCCCAGCCCCGTGAGCAGCTCATAGAGCAAATCCCGGTTGCGCTTGTAGATGCTGATGTCGGACACGGCTCCCCGGCAGGCGGCAAACACCTGCTGGAAAAGACTGGGGGCGCACACATAGCCCAGAGAACGGCCGGCGCCGTTGACGGCGGAGAACAGCCGCTGTCTCTCCTTTGCCTCCGGAGACACAAAGACATAGCCTAAGCGCTCGCCGGGCATGGAGAGAGACTTGGAATCGGAATAGCAGACCAGCGTGTCGGGATAGAAGTCGGGGACGTAGGGCACCTTCGCCCCGTCAAAGACCAGCTCCCGGTAGGGCTCGTCGGAAATGAGATAGACGGGCTCGCCCCGGCGCTCCGAGGCAGTGCGCAGCACCCCGGCCAGCTCCCGGAGGCACTCCTCCCCGTAGACAAGACCGGAGGGGTTGTTGGGGGAGTTCACGATGACAGCCTTCAGACCCTTTTCGGCCTCTGCGGCCAGCGCCTGAAAATCGGGCTGCATACTATCGTCCCGGGGCGGGATGACCACGCATACGCCGTCGGCATTCTCCACGAACACCTTGTACTCCGGGAAATAGGGGGCCAGCAGCGCCACCCGTTCACCCGGCTGCAGAATGGCCTTCAGGCAGATAGCCAGACCGGCGGCAGCTCCGCAGGTCATATAGTACAGCTCCGGCGGGATCGCCTTTCCCGCCCGGGCACTCTCTATCTCGGCGGCTGCCGCTCTGGCAGCAGGAGAGCCGGCCGAGGGGGTGTAGCCGTGGAGGGCAACGCTGCTGCTGTTCCGGACCAGATCCAGCAGCGCCTCCTGCGCCGCAGGGGGGATGTCCGTGTTGGGATTTCCGATGCTGAAGTCGTAGACGTTCTCTGCGCCTACCTCCTGAATCCGGATGAGCGAATAGTCAAACAAATCGCGGATCGCCGAGCGATTCTCACCCAGCGCGACCATTTTTTCCGATATCATTCCCATTCTCCTGTTCTGATAAAGATTATTGTAAGTTATCGAAGCTCAGCAAGCTGATAGATCAGCTTTTCGGTCTTTTCCCAGCCGAGGCAGGGGTCTGTAATGGACTGGCCGTAAACGCCTCCCTCCGGCTTCTGAGAGCCGTCCTCCAGATAAGACTCGATCATCAGCCCTTTGACCAGTCTGAGGACGTCGCTGTTGTGCCGGGTGGAGGGCAGGATCTCCTTGGCGGTACGGGGCTGCTCAGCCCACTTTTTGCCGGAGTTGGAGTGGTTGCAGTCAACGATCACGCCGGGATTCTGCAGTCCGGCATGGTCGTAAAGCTCGCAGAGGTGGATCAGATCCTCGTAGTGATAGTTGGCGATGTTCTGACCGTGCTGGTTCACAGCGCCCCGGAGGATGGCGTGGGCCATGGGGGTGCCCTTGGTCTGCCCCTCCCACTGGTTGTAAACGAAGGTGTGGGGGTGGTGAGCGGCCAGAATGGAGTTCATCATCACGCTCAGATCGCCGCTGGTGGGGTTCTTCATGCCCACGGCCTGATCCAGTCCGCTGGCGGTGAGACGGTGGTACTGATCCTCCACGGAGCGTGCGCCCACGGCCACATAGGTGAGAAGATCCGAGAGGTAGAAGTGGTTCTCCGGGTAGAGCATCTCGTCCGCGCCGGAGAAGCCGGTCTGCTCCAGCACACGCATGTGCATCTTGCGGATAGAGATCAGTCCCCGGAACATATCCTCATCCCGGTGGGGGTCGGGCTGATGGAGCATGCCCTTGTAGCCGTCACCGGTGGTGCGGGGCTTGTTGGTGTAGATGCGGGGGATAATGAGCAGCTTGTCCGCGACCTGATCCTGCACGCCGCGCAGCCGGGTGATGTACTCCAGTACCGAATCCTCCCGGTCGGCGGAGCAGGGGCCGATGAGCAGGATCAGCTTATCACTCTCGCCGAGGATCACACGCCGAAGCTCCTCGTCATTGGCCTTCTTCCGGGCGGCCAGCGCCTCCGTCAGAGGGTACATATCCCGGACGGTCTGGTAGGTGGGCATTTTCCGCTTGAAATCCATATTCATCAGGAATTCTCCTCGTCAGTCAAAGTATTCGCGTCTTTCCGTAGAGAGGCGCATCATCTCGCGCATGGTTTCTGTGTCGCCTTCGGCAAGGGCATTGCGCAGCTTCATGAAATTCTCCTCAAAAAGATCCATCTGAGCCAGCAGCTCGCTCCGGTTGAGCATAAAGAGCTCGCTCCACATGGCGTCGTTGATCTTGGCAATGCGGGTCAGATCCCGGAAGGAGTTGCCGGTATAATCCACCAGATGCTTGGAATCCTTGCACACCATCAGGGCAACGGCGATGCAGTGGGTAAGCTGGGAGAGGAAGCCGATCATCTCGTCATGCTGCTCCGGCGTGAGCTGGGATACCTTGCGGAAGCCCAGCACCCGCCCCAGCTCCGCGCAGAGAGTAATGGCCTCGGGGGTGTTTTTCTCCGTGGGCACAACGATGTAGTTGGCCTCGGTGAAAATGGTCTTGGTGGCGTTTTCCACGCCGTAGACCTCCCGGCCTGCCATGGGGTGAGCGGGGATGAACTCAAGGTCGCTGCGCAGGGTGTCCTGAATCTGATAGACGATGCTGCCCTTTACGCCCGTCACGTCCGTGATGAGTGCGCCGGGACGGATATACTGCTGATTCTCCTCCAGCCAGCTGAGAAAGACCCTGGGGTAAAGGGCGAAAACGAGCAGGTCGAACTGCGCGACATACGCCGGGTCGATCTCTGCCCTCCCGTGGCGGATCAGCCCCTTGCGGAGCGCATAGTCGATGGTCTCCTGCCGCCGCGCCAGTGCGCCGACCTCATAGCCCTGATCGCTCAGCGCCTCGGCATAGCTGCCGCCCATGAGTCCGAGAC
>JAGHSH010000178.1 GCA_018065965.1 Candidatus Apopatocola equi | reverse complement strand
TGCTGCAGCTCCGGGACGTACCGCTCTCGGCCCGGGTGGAATACCTGCTGAGTCCGGAGCAGGTACGCGAGAAGAGCGTGGAGGAACTGAACGAAACACTGCGCAGAGCATTTTCCTTTGACAGCTTCCGCTGGCAGCAGGAGAAAGGGATTGCCATCCGGGAGAGCTTCCGGGCAGACGGTCTGAACCGGGTGCTCTATAAATGCACCGAGTGTCTGACCGAAGGCGAAATGGAGGGAAGAGGCACCACCCTGCGCTGCCGCCACTGCGGCAGCAGCTGGGAGCTGGACGAGCGGGGCTCGCTGATCTCCCAAAGCGGCACGGGACGCTTCTCCCATGTACCGGACTGGTACCGCTGGGAGAGGGAATGCGTGCGGGAAGAGCTGCGGCAGGGGAGCTACCGGCTGGATGTACCGGTGGACATCCGTATGCTGGTGGACACGAACTGTCTCTACCGCGTGGGAAGGGGTCGGCTCCGGCATGACGCCGCAGGCTTCCGGCTCACGGGCTGTGACGGAAAGCTGGACTATTGTCAGCCCCCGCTGAGCAGCTACACCCTGAACGCGGATTATTTCTGGTATGAGCTGGGGGATATGATCTCCATCGGTGACAGGAAGGCGCTCTACTACTGCTTCCCCACGGAGGGCGGTGACGTGGTGGCCAAGACCCGTCTGGCGACGGAGGAGCTCTATCAGCTCGAAAAGGCCAGAGTGCCGAAACGCGTGAGATAAGAAAACGGGCTGTTCCCTGATCGGAACAGCCCGTTTCGCAGTCTGCGGTGCCGGAGTACAAGAGCATTAAGAAGTAAAATTATCGTTGACAGATTGTATCAAATGAGTTATGATGTAATCCATCATAAACCAAATACCGACAATAGCAAATCAGACGAAAGTCTGAGACGCAAAGCCAAAGGGCCCTCGTTTCGTACAAGGCAGCCGGTTGCCGAAGGTTAGAAGCTGTTTTACAGGCAGCTTTCTTTGTCGTACCGCGATCCGGCCGGATCACGGTATTTTTGTTTTTGCGGAGGAAATGAAAATGACAGGTTCGCTTCTTACTGTTACGGCGGGGGCGCTGACCGGCGCAGCCTGCAAGGGACTCGGCGATGTGCTGCTCCGCCGCCTTTTGCGGAAGCGGGGGAGAGCGTATACGGAGGGCAGAGGCGAGAAGCTCCTGCTTTTTGCGCTGATGGCAGCCTTCGGGGGAGCGATCGCTTTTCTGGTGCCGTTCTCGCCGGAAATGATTTTTTATTATCTGGTGCTTACCGTCTGCGAGGCGGTCTCCGTGATGGATGCGCACACCCGCCTGATCCCCAACGATCTGGTTCTTGCCCTCATGGGCTTGGCGCTGCTCTTCGGTCTGCCGGGCTGCTTCGGTTTGCCGGGGTGGTTTCACTGGAGACCTATGGGGGCGCTGGCGGGGATGCTGGGCTGTATGCTCATCTTTGCACTGCCCGCAGCTTTTTCCGGCAAGATCGGAGCGGGCGACGTGAAGCTGGCGGCGGCCATGGGCTTCTGCATGGGACTGAGCGGCAGCTTGCTGGCCGTTGTGCTCATGGGTATCTGCGTTCTGGTCTTTGCGCTGGCGCAGAACAAAGTACCGATGCTGCAGCTGCTCACAGCCAGCATTCCTATGGGACCTTTTCTGGCCCTTTCCATGCTGACGGTGCTGCTGGGCGGCAGACTGCCCACTGTGGCTGCGCTGCTGGAAGAGCTGCCCCTGTGAAGAGAGGGGGAAGAGCATGAAAAATAGGATCAAGGCCGGGCGGAAGAGCGAGCGCGGGCAGGCCGTGGTGGAATTTGCCCTGATACTGCCGCTGCTGCTTGTCCTGCTGCTGGGCATTCTGGATTTCGGCTGGATCTTTGTTAACCAGTATCAGGCGGAGAAGGCGGCGGCCTCGGCGGCGCGCTACGGTTCGCTGAATGTGAACCGCTACCGGGACAGCAGCAGCCGCACGGCCTATCTCGACGGCGTTCGGGAGCGGGCAGCGGAAAACCTGCCGGAGAGCGCCGACTCGGGAAGTGCGGCGGTGTCTGTAAGCGTAGGGAGCGAGAGTGTGAGCGTTACCGTCAGCTTCTCCGTCAGAACGATCAGCTTCGTGGGCGGGATGATCTACGGCCCTACCTACACGGCTGCGTCCACCTGCGTATCATCTTATTGAGATCGGAGAAAGCACGATGAAAAAGGTAAGCCTGATCGCTGCCCTTGCCGCGCTGATCTGCGGCTTTTCCGTTTACCTCTATCTGAACTCCGTAGAGGAACGGATAGCCCGGGCAGAGCAGGAGCATGCCCCGGAAATGACGGAGATCGTGGTGGCTGCGCGGCTGATCCCACCCTATACGGAGATCACTGCGGATATGCTGCGGCTGGAGCAGTACCCGGCGGACTATGTAAGTGCGCAGGCGATCCGCTCCGTGGAAGAAGTCGTGGGACTTCGCTCCGAGGGAGCCATTTCGGAGGGACAGCAGCTCTTTCCGGCGATGTTCAGCTCCGGGGACGGTGCGGGCGCTGCGCTCTCCTTCCGGGTGCCGGAGGGAATGCGGGCCATGACCGTCCCCGTAACGGTCAGCTCCGGCGTGGGCGGCTATGTTGTCCGGGGCGACCTTGTGGATCTGCTTGTCTGGATGCAGGACATCCGTTCGGACTCTCAGAACCACCACAGGGAAACGGAGCCGAAGTCAGACACCGCCTCGACTGTGCTCGTAAGCGGAGCTATGGTGCTTGCGTGCGGGGATGTGACCGTCCGGGAGAATTCGGGCGTGCTCTACGCCAATGTCACGCTGGCGCTGACGCCGGAGGAGTGTCTGAAGGTATTTGCTGCGCTGGAGGAACAGGAAAAGAATGGCGGCGCGATCTATCTGACGCTCCGGCATCGGGGCGAGGGCTCGGAAACCGACGGCGGGATCCATACATCGGCCGAGCTGCTGTTGAATTGAGGAAATGCTATGAGTCAGTTAAAAGTTCTGGCGGTCTCGTCTCTGGAAAACGCTGCGGTACTGGAGGAGCTGCTGGAGTGTGAAGAGCTCAACCGGATGGCCACCCTGCAGCCGGCAGGGGAGAACCTTGACCGGGCGGCCTCCTTCCCGGTGGATGCGGTAGTCATTCTCTCCCATGAGATGACCCCGAGCGAGTGCGACTTTGTGGAGCGGCTGTATATGTCCCGGGGCAAGCTGGCCTTCGTACTCATCTGCGAGGCGGCGGAGGCCGGGATCCTCTCGAGAGCCATGTCCTGCGGCATCATGCGGGTGCTGACGGCGGACATGGGAAAGGAGAGGATCTGCAAGGGGATCCGGGACGAGATCGCCCGGGTGCAGAACCGGACGGACAGCGCCGAGATCCGGGAATATGACTCCCGCGTGATCTCCGTGTTCAGCACCAAGGGCGGCAGCGGAAAGACCACCATCGCCGTGAATCTGGCGGCGGCGCTTCAGAAAGCGGGGAAGCGGGTCGTGCTGGTGGACGCCGATCTGCAGTTCGGGGATGTGGGCGTTTTTATGAACCTGCCCCGGCGGGACACCATTTCCGATCTGGTCTCCGAGAGCAATCTGAACGCCTCAACGGTCAACAGCTTTCTTGTCAGACACCGGAGCGGGGTGGATGTTCTCTGTGCGCCGGTATCTCCCGAGCTGGCAGAGCTGGTGAAAAGTGAGCATATCGAACGGATCGTCACGGTGCTGCGCTCGGAATACGATTATGTGATCCTTGACACCGCGCCGCTGCTGGATGACATCAACCTGACGGCGCTGGAGCAGTCGGATACGATCTACTTTGTGACAACGCCGGAGATCCCCACTCTGAAAAATACCCGGATATGCATCGGCATTCTGCGGACGCTGAACTATGCCGACCGAATCCGTCTGGTTCTGAACCGGGAGGGAGATCCCTATGTGAAGCGCAGGGACGTGAAGGTTTCGCTGGAGCTGGAGCCTGTGCTGTGCATTCCCAATGACAGCAGACACGCCTCCGGCGCCGTCAACCGTGGGATCCCGGTGGTCACGGCCTCCCCGCGCTCCCGCATCAGCAAGGCGATCACCAGATTTGTGGAAAAGGGCGGCGTGTGAACGCTGCGGGGAAAGGAGAGCTGAATCTGTGGGACTGTGGGAACGGCTGAACAAGGCGGAGGATCCGGCGGCCGAGAAAAAAGAGACGCCGCCCTCGCCGGAGCGGGAGAGTGCCGGACTGCCTGTTGCCCCGCCGCCCCCGGCGGAGAGCCGGGAGAGCAGCGGCGAGCGGGAGCTGAACGAGCTGGCACAGCGCGTCCACAGAGATGTGGCGGCCATCCTGGCCAAGCGCCCGGGCACCCAGAGCGAGGACGATATCGCCTCGCTGGTGGAGGAGGTCATCAGCGGAGAAGCCCCTGAACTGTCCCGCAAGGACAGGGCACAGGTCTCCGGG
>JAGHSH010000130.1 GCA_018065965.1 Candidatus Apopatocola equi | reverse complement strand
GTTTTACGGAAAAGAAAAGAGTTTACAAAATATTTTCAAATTTTTTCCGCTTCCCCGGAGGTTTGCTCATGAAAATAAAGTCATCTTCCCGGCCCTGGTTTGTCGGTACCCTGCTCTTCGCCCTGCTGGCTCTCGCCGCAGTGCTGCTGCCCGGCCGGAGTGCCCTGCTGCTCTTCCCCAACGGGCAGGCCGACGCTGCCGTCTCCGCCTTTTTCGAGGCGCTGGAGGCCGGTGATTACGCCGCTGCCGCCGCGCTCTGCAGCCCGGCGCTGCCCGCCGAGGATCCCCCCGCGGAGAAGGACGCCGCGCTGGTATACGAGGCGCTGTGCGAAAGCCGGCACTGGCTGGGCTGCGAGAGCACGGAGCGTTCGGGGAACCGTGCGGTCGTGACAGGGCAGCTCCGCTCACTGGATCTCGCCGCTCTCTCCGAGGGGCTCAACGAGGATGTGAACGCAGCGCTGGCACAGCGGGTGTCCTCCGCCCGTCTGGGCTCCGAGATCTACAACGACGATGGCAGCTACCGGGATGAGGTTGTCTCTTCGGTCTGGACGGAGGTGCTTTCCGCCCGGCTGGCGCATGCCGACGATTACTGCGCCGTTTCCTCTCTCCGCATCGATCTTATCTACCGGGACGGCCGCTGGCTGGTGCTGGCCGACGAGGCGCTGATGCGTGCCCTTGCCGGAGGCGCCGCATGAAGCGCAGGCGTCTCCGCAGCGGGGCAAAGCGGCTCACGGCGCTGCTGCTGCTCCTGGCACTGCCCATCCTGCCCGTATTCGCCGCCGATGAGCTTCCCGTGCCCACCGACTATCCCGAGGGCTCCCCGGAGGCGGCCATGGCTGCGCTGGCCGAGGCGGCGGCTCCCTCCTATACCATCGTGGCCATGGGCTTCAAAAATACCGTCACCGGGGAGGAGCATTACTTCAACCCCGACATTCACATGGTGGCGGCCAGTCTTTACAAAACGCCGCTGAACATGATCTACGCCGAGCGCATCGCCCGGGGCGAAATGAGCTGGGACGAGCGCTTTAACGGCCGGAGCTACCGGGAGGTGCAGCAGGCCTCCCTGACCTATTCCGACAATCCCACCTCCGTTTCTCTGCTGGTGGATATCGGCGACTGGCAGGGTCTGCGCAGGAACGCCGCCGAGTATCTGGGCGAGGACAGCGAGGACACGGATTATCTCCGCCGCACCAACCGCTTCACCGTCCGGGAGATGGTACACTGCATGGATCTGCTGCAGACGCAGAGCGAGCGCTTCCCCGGGGTGCTGGACTGTCTGAAGCTCTCCGCGCCCGGAAAATTTCTCAAGACCAACGATCCCCCCTACGAGATCGCCCAGAAATACGGCAATCTTAATGAGGGCGGCACCTTTCTCCACGCCGCGGGCGTGATCTATACAGAGGAGCCCATCGCCGTCTGCGTGATGACCTACGGGCCCACGGACTCCGTTTCCCTTTTCTCCGGCTTCGTGGAACTGGCCGCCGACTACACGGAAGAGAGCATCGCCCGGCGCAGAGCCGAGGAGGAGCGTCTGGCCGAGGAAAAACGCAGAGCCGAAGAGGAGCGTCTGGCCGAAGAGCAGGCGCAGCGGGAGGCTGACGCTGAGGCTGAACGCATCCGTGCCGCTGAGCTGGCCGAAGAGGCCGAGGCGCTGCGCATCCGGCAGACGCGGCGCAAAGGCGTGCTTCTGGCGCTTGGCTTCGGTCTTTTCCTGCTGCTGACAGCGCTGGCCGTGGGGCTGCGGAAAAAACGTTTTACGTTTCTGCTCCTGCTTCTGGGCTGTCTGAGCCTGCCTTTCTTCTCTCTGGCGGGCGAGAGCGGCTCCGTTTTTTCCGGCAGAGGCCCCGTCCGGCTATCGGAGCAGTCCGTAAGACAGCTCCGGCGCTCGGCGCTCCGGGAGACGGAAATGTCAGAGCGTCCGCCTCACTACACGGTGGAGGAAAGTGCGGCAGCAGGCCCCGCCGCTGACCCGGCGTGCTATGGCAGGGTCGGAAGCTATGAGGAGCTGCAGAGCGCAGCGGCAGGTGCCGGGGCTCTGCTCTCCGGCGATACGCTGATGCTCCGGGAGGACACGCAGCTTGCCCACGGCTCCGCGATCCGATATTACTGCGATGAAACGATCCTCGCCCTTGTCTGGCAGGAGAACTGCGTAAACCGGCTTGGTCAGACCCTTACCGCCACCTACGCCGAGGTGAAGATTGCCGACGGCTCGCAGCTGCGCCGCAAGCTCAGTGATGACAGCTACGGCAGCAGCGTACAGAAGTACCCCACGGAGCTGGCCGTTGAGGCCAACGCCGTGCTGGCCCTCAACGGGGATTTCTACCGCTTTCAGAACACCGGCATCCATGTTTACGACCGCACGATCTACGCCTGGAACGGCGAGCAGACCGACAGCTGCTTTGTGGACGCTGCGGGAGATCTTCTCTTCGTGAGTCAGGGCACTCTGACGGACAGAGAAGCCGTTGAGCGCTATGTGCGGGAGCACGATGTACGCTTCGGTGTGAGCTTCGGCCCCATCCTCCTGCGGGACGGGCAGAACGTGTGCCCGGAGTACTACTC
>JAGHSH010000124.1 GCA_018065965.1 Candidatus Apopatocola equi | reverse complement strand
TGCCGAATGGTACAGCGCCGCGCAGGCCGAGCAGAACGCCCGGCAGCAGCCGCAGCAGCCGATCAAAAAGCGCCGCAGCTTCAAATGGCCGCTGATCCTGCTCACCCTCTGCATTCTTCTGGGCGGCACGCTTTATGCCATGAGCCAGAAGGGACGCACGCCGGAGAGCGAGGAGCCCGCCAAGGATTCCGGCTTCAGCTACAGCTGGGGCTTCGGCAATCTGCCCGGCAGCGAGGACGGACAGGACGCAAAGGACGAAAGCACGCTGCCCGATGATTTCGCGGAGTTCTTCCGCAATTACTATTCGAGCTTCGAGACCCCCGACGCCTGCAACATCCCCCGGGTGGAGGCCCGGAAGGATCTGCACATCGAGCTGCAGACGGAGCACGGCGAGGAGCTGAGCCTGCAGGAGATCTATCAGCAGTGCAACCCCTTCATCGTGGCCGTTTCCGCCTATGAAAAGCCCAACAGCACCTCCTATTCCTACGGCACCGGCGTTCTCTTTTCCTCCGACGGCTACATCATCACCAATTCCCATATCGTGGAGGGCAGCAGCCGCGCCCTTGTCTCGCTTTGGGATGACAGCGAATACGAAGCCAGGCTGGTGGGCAACGATCCCCGCAGCGACATTGCCGTGCTGAAGATCGAGGGCCGCAATCTCCCTTGCTGCACCTTTGCCGACTCCGACAAGCTGCAGGTGGGCGACGAAGTCCTTGCCATCGGCAATCCGCTGGACAGCACCTTCCGCTCCACCATGACCAACGGCATCATCACCGGCATTGACCGGGATATGAACTACAACGGCGCCACCATGACTCTGATCCAGACCAACGCCGCCCTCAACGAGGGCAACTCCGGCGGCGCGCTCATCAACCGCTACGGTCAGGTCATCGGCATCACCAACATGAAGATGAGCAACAAATACGGCAAGGTGACCATTGAGGGCGTAGGCTTTGCCATTCCCTCTGCCACCGTCCGGAATGTGGCCGACTCCATTCTCCGGGACGGCGAAGTGCGGGGCCGTCCTGCGCTGGGCATCACCGTGGGCGCTGTTTCCGATGCGATCGCCGCCCAGTATTCCCTGCCCACGGGGCTTTATATCAGCGAGGTGAAGCCGGGCTCCGACTGCGCCGCCAAAGGTCTGCAGGTGGGCGACATCGTGACCCATGTGAACGGAAAGGCCGCTGCCGTGACCACCGATGTGACCGGGGTCATTGCGCAGATGCAGGTGGGTGACACATTGACGCTGACCGTTTTCCGTCCCGATCCGAAGGGCGAGAGCGGCGAGAGCTTCGATGTAAAGGTGAAGCTCGTGGATGTAAATGACGTATACTGAATTGCTGAAAATGGCTCATTGCAAAAAATTTGCAATGAGCCATTTTTTTGATTCTGTATGTTTTCTCCCACAAGGTGGGAGACGGAGTTCAGCCCCCTCATTCTCTTTATCGGCAGAAGGAGAATGGACGGATTGCCGCGTCGCGTCGCTCCCCGCAAAGGCAGGGGCCGGGGCGCTTCCGTGCGCTGTCAGTCCCCTGTTTTTTGCTGTTATGGCTGTGAGCGGCGGAAGAGAGTGTTTTCCCGTCTTCTGCGCAGGATGCTCATGGGCGGTACGGCAAAGGGCAGCTGCAGCTGCACGCTCTGCATGGGTCGGTTGGCCACGCCGAGGGGGAAGCCCTCGGCATCGCTGAGGGCACCGCAGACAAAGCGCACCGGCGCGCCGCCGCGGGGCACGACCAGCTCCAGCTCGTCGCCGGGCGCGAACTTGTTGCGCTGCTGTACCAGAGCAAGCCCCTGGGCATCGCTGCTTTCCACCACGGCGATGATGTCGCAGCCCACATAGTAGTCCGAGCCCTCCGTGTGCTGCCCGGGCTGACCGTAGTAGAAGCCCGTGGAGTAGGGACGGTGGGAAATGGCCTCGGTCTCCTGCCGCCAGCAGTCCTCCAGTGGCTCGCCCTGCATGGCCGCATCGGCGGCATGGCGGTAGGCATTGGTGACGGTGGCCACATAATAGGCAGATTTGGTGCGTCCCTCGATCTTCAGGGAGCTGATGCCCGCCTCGTAGATGTCGCTGATCTGGTCGATGAGGCACATATCCTTACTGTTGAGGATATAGGTGCCGTTCTCCTCCTCTGAAATGGGGAAATATTCTCCGGGCAGCCGCTCCTCCATCAGCGCAAAGCGCCAGCGGCAGGGCTGGGCGCACTGGCCGGAGCTCACATCCCGGCTGGCCAGATAGTTGCTCAGCAGGCAGCGGCCGGAAAAGCTCACGCACATACTCCCGTGGACAAGGGCTTCGATCTCCAGCTCCGGCGGCCAGCGTCTGCGCAGCTCCCGGAGCTGCTCCAGACTGAGCTCCCGGGCGGGAATGATCCGCTTGGCTCCCAGCTCATAAAAGGCACGGGCGGTAACGGCGTTCATTACCCCGGTCTGGGTGGAAATATGCACATCCACCCCGGGGATATACTGCCGTGCCATCATCAGCACACCCACATCCCCCACGATCACCGCATCTGCCCCCAGTTCCTCCAGCTCGCAGAGATAGAGAGGGAGACCGTCGGTCTCCGTGTCGGTGGGGGTGGTGTTTACCGTGATATAGATCTTCGCTCCGTGGCTGTGACAGTAGGCAGCGGCGGCCGCCACGTCCTCTACGCTCATTCTGCCTGCGGGACGCATCCCGTAACCCGGGCCGGAAAGATAGACCGCATCGGCGCCGTAGGTCACTGCCATTTTTACCCGTTCCAGGTCTCCCGCCGGGGAGAGTACCTCCAGCTTTCTCATGGGCGCCTCACAGTCCGCGGTCGGCGCGGGACTGACGCCGCACCAGCCGGATGGAGAATATATCCGTCAGGATCACAAAGAAGATAAAAATGCCGCTCAGCAGCTCGCTCCCGCTCATGAGACAGTAGTCATAGAAGCCGTGGAGCAGCACCGGCACCCAGAAGGCCAGCCACTGGTTCCGGCGGTGTCCCACACCGTTGTTATAGAGATCGGCCTGCTTGGAGTTGGCATAGAAAAGCCCCATAAAAACGCCGAAGGTGCAGTGGCCGGGGATGCTGAATAGCCCTCGGCTCAGGATCACCCCGGGGCCGTATTCAACCACATAGATCACGTTCTCCAGCGCCGCAAAGCCCAGAGAGACGAACACGGCATAGACGATGCCGTCAAAGCGGTAGTTGAAGTTCGGATCGTTCCAGGTAGCCTTCCGGAGCATGAAGTACTTGCAGCCCTCCTCGGCCACGCCGATGATCAGAAAAGTCTCCAGAAAGCTGTAGAGCATGGAATCGGCACTCACCATACCTGTCAGCACCCGGCTGAGCACGCCCTCCAGCAGGGCCGCCGGAAGGCAGGCCACTGCCCCACGCACCGCCAGCTTCAGCAGCAGCCCCTTCGGCTCCTGCTCAATGGTATCCAGACGGTAGACCCAGCGCATCAGCAGCAGGGCCGGAAGCAGGACCAAAACCAACAACCACTTCATACTCGTTCTCTCCTCTGCGCGTTCTGTTTTTTCCCAAACAGACTGATACATTTA
>JAGHSH010000035.1 GCA_018065965.1 Candidatus Apopatocola equi | reverse complement strand
CTCTCTCCCCTTCGAGTGCATCCCCGCCCGGGGCGAGGAGAAACCGGAGGGCTATGCCTCCTGCGAGGCGCTCACGGAGGGTCTGGCCCGGCAGAAGGCGCTGGAGGTAGCCGCCTCCGCAGAGGGGGACACCGTTATCATCGGCTCCGACACGCTGGTGGAGTGCGACGGGAAGAAGCTGGGCAAGCCCAAGAGTGAGGAGGAGGCCTTCTCCATGCTCCGCGCCCTCTCCGGCCGGACTCACCGGGTCTGCACAGGGCTGTGCGTGGTGCGGGGCGAGCGGATCGTTTCCGGTGTGGAGATCACCGAGGTGGTTTTCCGGGAACTGACGGATGCGGAGATCCGCGCCTATATCCGCACCGGCGAGCCCATGGATAAGGCCGGCGCCTACGGCATTCAGGGCAGAGCCTCCCTCTTCGTGGAGGGGATCCGGGGCGATTATTTCACGGTGATGGGGCTGCCCCTGTGCCGTTTGGGTCAGATGCTCAGAGAAGTGGGGGTGGAACTGCTGTGAACAATTATATCCGCAAATACGGCGTCCGTCTGGCCGCGGTGGTGCTCATCGCCGCCGTGCTGGTGGGTCTGGCAGGCCGGAAAAAGGACGACGGCAGCTCCGGCGCCATCGCCCGCTTTTCCAATGACCTCAGCTCCCCCGTGCAGCGGGCTGTCGGCTCCATGGTGGCATGGCTGGAGGATCTTTACGGCTATATCTACGATTACGATCAGCTGGTGCAGGAGAACGAATCGCTCCGTGCTCAGCTGGCCAAGGCCCAGGATGAGGCCCGCTCCGCCTCCGAGTTCAAGGAGGAGAACATCCGCCTGCGGGGGCTGCTGGGCTATCTGGAAAAGCACACGGACTATGTGACCGAATCCGCCCAGATCGTGGCGTGGGACGCCTCCAACTGGGTGCGTGCCTTCTCCATCTCCAAGGGCACCAACTTCGGCATCGAAAAGGGTGACGCCGTGATCACCGAGGAGGGCTATCTGGTGGGTCAGGTGTCCGAGATCGGCAGCAACTGGGCCACGGTGCGTACCCTCATCGACGTAAACATGGACGTGGGCGTGCTGGTCGGCGACACGGAGATCGCCGCCGTGGTGGTGGGCGACTACGCCCTCATGCAGGAGGGCTGCTGCAAGCTCTCCTACTTCACCGATGACGTTACCCTCTTTCTGGAGGACCGGGTCATCACCAGCGGCAACGGCGGCGCTTTCCCGCCCGGACTGGCGGTGGGCACCATCACGGAGCTGCGCAGCGAGGCCGGAGGCCAGCCCTACTATGCCGTGGTGCAGCCCCATATCAGCATCGGCTCTCTCTCGCAGGTGTTCATCATCAAGGATTATGAGGTCATCGAGTAATGGAAGTGCTCCTTCGATATTGGAACCGGGCCAGACGGGGCACGCTCTATTTTCTGGTGCTGGTGCTCTATCTGGTGATGCAGGATGTGGTGCTCTCCCATATCGCCCTGCTGGGCGTGCGCGCCATGTTCCTGCCTGCATTGGTGGCTGCCGTCGGTCATTTTGAGGGCGGCTGGCGGGGCGGTCTGTTCGGGGTGGCAGCCGGAGTGTTTCAGGATCTCTCCGGCACGGAGATCACCCTGTTCTTCACCCTGCTCTATCCGCTCATCGGCTTTCTGGCGGGCTTTTTTACGGAATTTCTGCTGAACCGGCATTTCTATGTCTATGCCATTTTCGGCTTCGCCGCTCTCTTCCTCACCGCCTTTCTGCAGATGTTCCCCCTGCTTCTCTCCCACGGTGAGAATGCGCTGGCCCTGTGGAAAACCTGCATTCTCCAGACGCTTTGGAGCCTTCCCTACCTGCTCCCCGCCTATTACACGATCAACGCCCTGCCCAAGCGGCTGGGATAAGTCCCGCTCCCCCCGGAGGGGGTATGCGTATTTTCCCGCGCCGGAGGCCGCGCCTCCGACGCGATTCAGAAAGGACTCGTCATGCATCAAAGAGTCATCAAGCCGGGTCGTCTGGCTTTTCTTGTCATTCTCTTCGTGACAGCGATCTGCGTGTATCTGGGTGCGCTCTACAAGCTCCAGATCATCGACGGCGCGGAATATTATAAGGTAAACACCTCCAATGTGGTCACGAAAAAGGTGGTGCCCGCCGCCCGCGGCAATATTTTCGACCGCTACGGCCGTCTGCTGGTGAGCAACTCCGCCTGCAACAACATCACCATCGACACCACGGAGCTTTTCGAGCAGGAGGATCCCAACGGCACCATTCTCCGGCTCATCAACGCCATGGAGCGCTACGGTGACAGCTATAACGACACCCTGCCCATCACCATGGACGCGCCCTTCTCCTACATCGAGGACATGACCTACCTCCAGCGGAGCATGCTGGATGCGTGGCTCAAGGCCAACAAGATGAATCTGGACGCCACCGCCGTGGAGGTGCTGGCCAAAATGCGTTCCCGCTACGGTATCGACAACGCCTATACCGCCTCCGAGATGCGCAAGATCGCGGGCATCCGTTATGAGATCAACGACCGCTACAACATCAACACCACCGACTATATCTTTGCCGAGAACGTGAGCATGGGCGCACTGACCTACCTCATGGAGCAGGATGTGGCGGGCTTTGATGTGTCCACCTCCTATGTGCGGGAATTCAAGACCAACTATGCCGCCCACATTCTGGGCTACACGGGTCTGCTGACCGCCGAGGAATGGGACCAGTACGCCGATCAGGACTACTCGCTGGACGCCTATGTCGGCAAGGACGGCGCGGAGGCCGCCTTTGAGCACTACCTCCACGGCGTGGACGGCGAAGCAAAGGTGACCACCACCGTGGACGGCGTGCTGGTGAGCACCGAGTACAACAAGGAGCCCCGGCCGGGCGACCATGTGTACCTGACGCTGGACATCGGTCTGCAGGAGGTCTGCGAGGAAACCCTCGGCTCCCATATCGAAGCTATCAACGTCGAGCGTGACAAGGTCAACGAGGAGGCTGAGATGTACGGCACCGACCCCGAGGAAACGATCTCCGGCGGCGCCCTGTGCGTGGTGAACGTGAACACCGG
The DNA here is from genome assembly GCA_018065965.1 of Candidatus Apopatocola equi. GTDB lineage: Bacteria > Bacillota > Clostridia > Oscillospirales > Oscillospiraceae > Apopatocola > Apopatocola equi. The sequence continues at coordinate 4,356 of JAGHSH010000035.1, read as the reverse complement.
CGAGCCGCTGGCGCTGGCAAGCTGGCCCAGCTATGACGCCGCCTCCATGCTGGAGACCTATGAGGAGCTTCTGGCCGACCCCAACGCCCCCCTCTTCAACCGCTGCCTCATGGGCGTGTACGCCCCCGGCTCCACCTTCAAGCCCTGCACCGCCACGGCGCTGCTGGCCGAGAAGCTCATCTCTCCCACCACCACGCTGGTGACCAAGGGTCAGTACACCCGGTACATCGACGATGGCTACGCCCCCGAGTGCTGGATCTACTCCACCTATGACGGTCTGACCCACGGCGAGATCAACGTGGCACAGGCCATCACCTACTCCTGCAACTACTTCTTCTATAACTTCGGCGATCTGCTGGGCATCGACAAGATGGCCCGCTATGCCGAAATGTACGGTCTGGGCGAGCACACCGGCATTGAGCTCACCGAGGCCACCGGTCAGATGTCCACCCGCTCCTACAAGGAGCAGTACGAGGGCATCTCCTGGTACAACGGCGATACGCTGCAGGCAGCCATCGGTCAGTCCTTCACCGAGTTCACCCCCCTGCAGATGGCCGAATACTGCGCCGCGCTGGCAAACTTCGGCACCCGCCACTCTGCCTCCATCCTCAAGGAGACCCGCAGCTACGACTATTCCACCGTGACCTATGAGCGGGATGACGAGGTGCTCTCCACCATCGATGCCAACGAAGAGGTCTTCTCCACCATCAAATACGGTATGTGGGGCGTGATTTACGACAAGGCCTCCACCCTGACGGACATCTTCCTGCCCCTGAGCGTGCAGGTGGCCGCCAAGACCGGCACCGCCCAGCGAGGCGACGGTCTGAAGAACAACGCCATGTTCATCTGCTATGCCCCCTACGAGAACCCCGAGATCGCCATCGCCATCGCCGTGGAAAAGGGCGGCGCCGGCGCTACGCTGGCTCCGCTGGCCGCCGAGATCGTGGATTATTACTTCACCTTCCAGAAGTCCAACAACGCACTGGAAGCGGAAGTGGCGTCGCTGAAATAAAAATTTGACGCGGAGAGCGAAAAATGTCATTTTCACAGTTGATTTTTCCCATCCTCTGTTGTAGAATAGATTCAAATTTTATGAAGAGACGAGGTACCGTCAAATGAAGAAGCTCATCGTTAAGAACGGCGTCGAGTGCCAGGCCTGTCTGGCTTGCGTCCAGGCCTGCTCCAAGGCTTACTACAAGGAGTTCCATCAGGACAAGGCTTGCCTGACCATCGATCTGGTCGGCGGCGTTGTCACCCCCACCATCTGCGATCAGTGCGGCAAGTGCGCTGAGGCCTGCCCCGAGAAGGCCATCACCCAGAACAAGGCCGGCGTGTACATGATCAACAAGAAGCAGTGCCAGGGCTGCGGCAAGTGCGCCGAGGCCTGCCCCAAGCACCTCATCGTCCTCGTCGAGGGCGCTGCCAACGCCACCAAGTGCGTTGCCTGCGGTCTGTGCGCCAAGGCCTGCCCCATGGAGCTGCTCGAGGTCGCCGACGTCTGAGTCAAATCCACACGAAAAGCCTGCCGCTTCTGCGGCGGGCTTTTCTCTTTTCGCCGTGGGAAACTCGCGAATAAAACTGTTGCGTTTTCCCGAGATTCGGGTTATAATAACCAAATAAAACAAAAAGGACGGTGGAGAATTCCGTGAACATTGCATTGATGGCCCATGACGGAAAAAAGGAACTGATGGTGCAGTTCTGCATTGCTTACTGCGGCATCCTTTCCGGTCACTCTCTGTGTGCAACCAATACCACCGGCCGGCTGGTGGCGGAGGCCACGGGACTGCCCATCACGCTCTATCTGCCCAACGCCCAGGGCGGCTGCCAGCAGATCGGCGCAAGAGTTGCCTTTAACGAGATCGATCTGGTGCTTTTCTTCTGCGACGCCTCCGGCCGGGAGGACACCAAGGAGCTGGATGCACTGGCCCGTCTCTGCGATCAGCACAACATTCCCTTTGCCAGCAATGTTGCCACGGCTGAGGTGCTGGTGCAGGGTCTGCGCCGGGGCGATCTGGATTGGCGCGACATTGTAAATCCCAAGAAGTAAGGAAAAAATGTGCGCCGTCCTCCGCAGCTGCGGATGGCGGCGCTTTATTTGCGGAAAGGAAACGAAAAACATGGCCCGTATGAAGCCCCACACGCTCTCCGGCTTTATGGAGCTGCTGCCGGAGGAGCAGAAGAAGATGCAGCGTCTGATGAATACCATTGAGGAGAGCTACGCTCTCTACGGCTATACGCCGCTGGACACTCCGGTTCTGGAGAGCAGCGAGGTGCTGCTGGCCAAGGCCGGCGGCGAGACCGAGAAGCAGATCTACCGCTTCAGCAAGGGCGATACGGATCTGGCCATGCGCTTTGACCTGACCGTTCCTCTGGCCAAGTATGTGGCCATGCATTACGGCGAGCTGACCTTCCCCTTCCGCCGCTATCAGATCGGCAAGGTCTACCGGGGCGAGCGCGCCCAGCGGGGCCGCTTCCGCGAGTTCTATCAGGCAGACATCGACATGATCGGCGACGGAAAGCTGGACATCATGAATGAGGCCGAGATCCCCGCCGTGATCTACCGCACCTTCTCCACCCTGGGCCTGAAGAATTTCCGCATCCGCGTCAACAACCGCAAGGTGCTCAACGGCTTCTTTGCCCTGCTGGGTCTTACGGAGCGCAGCACCGATGTGATGCGCACCATCGACAAGCTGGACAAGATCGGCGCGGAAAAGGTCGGCGCGGCGCTGCAGGAGGAGTGCGGCGTGGAGGCCGACAAGGCAGAGGAGATCCTCCGCTTCATCACCTGCCCCGGCAGCAGCAAGGACAAGCTGGCCTTCCTGCGGGGCTATCAGGGCCGGGACGAGGTCTTTGACGCCGGTCTTGACGAGCTTGCCACCGTGGTGAACTATGTTGCCTCCTTCGGAGTGCCCGAGGAGAACTTTGAGGTGGATCTGACCATCGCCCGGGGTCTGGACTACTACACCGGCACCGTCTATGAAACCGTTCTCACCGACCACCCGGAGGTGGGCAGCGTGTGCTCCGGCGGCCGTTACGACAATCTGGCCGAGTATTATACCGACAAGCAGCTGCCCGGCGTGGGCATCTCCATCGGCGTGACCCGTCTTTTCTACGTACTGCAGGAGCAGGCCATGCTCTCCGAGGAGCTGCTGACCGCCCCCGCAGAGGCCGTGATCATCCCCATGGGGGATGTGCGCGCCTTCGCCGTGGAGGCCGCGACCGTGCTTCGCGCCGCCGGCATCAAGACTCAGGTCTATTTTGAAGAGAAGAAGTTCAAGCAGAAGATCGGCTATGCCGATAAATCCGGCGTCCCCTTCGCCGTTATCGTGGGCGAGGACGAGTGCGCCAAGGGCGTTCTGGGTGTGAAGGATATGCAGAGCGGCGAGCAGAGGGAGCTGACTCCCTCCGAGGCCGCTGCATACATCAATTCCCAACTGGCCGCCCGCCGGAACTGCACCGTGATCCGGGGCTGATCGCTCCGTACCGTTTACCGTCTGTCCCGCGGCACTGCTGCGGGACATTTTTTAAGGGAGGAAAGTGCTATGATCGCCAGAATTCGCTCACTGGGACTCTTCGGCATCGGCGGCTATGAGGTGGCCGTGGAGATCTTTCTCTCCGGCGGCCTGCCGCAGTTCGATCTGGTGGGTCTGCCCGACGCCGCCATCCGCGAAGCCCGGGAAAGAGTCCGGGCAGCTCTGAAGAACAACGGGCTCAGCTTCCCCGTGAGCCGCGTTACCGTGAATCTGGCGCCGGCGGACAAGAAAAAAAACGGCACGGTCTATGACCTGCCCATTGCCATGGGCATCCTTGCCGCCTCCGGGCAGGCGCCCATGCCCCGGGAGGACGAGGCCTTTATCGGCGAGCTGAGTCTCAGCGGCGAGCTCCGCTCCGTCCGGGGTGCGCTGCCCATGGCGCTTTCTGCGGCAGCCGCCGGGATCAAGCGGCTCTACCTGCCCTATGAAAACGCCGCCGAGGCCGCCTTCCCCGAGGGCGAGGAGGTCTGCGGCATCCGGGATCTGCGGGAGCTGCTCTCCGTGCTCCGGGGCGAGGCAGAGGCAAATCCCGTACCCTATCATGAGCCCGCGGTCGACGGGATCATCCCGGATTTCTCCGAGGTCAGAGGGCAGGAAAACGTCAAGCGTGCGCTGGAGGTGGCTGCCGCAGGCGGCCACAATGTGCTGCTGGTGGGCCCTCCGGGCAGCGGCAAGAGTATGCTGGCCAAGCGCCTGCCGGGCATTCTGCCGGACATGAGCCGCTCCGAGCAGCTGGAATCCACCGGCATCTGGAGCGTCTGCGGTCTCACCGACGCCCAGCATCCCCTCCTTACCGCCCGGCCCTTCCGCTCACCCCAGCATA
>JAGHSH010000191.1 GCA_018065965.1 Candidatus Apopatocola equi | reverse complement strand
GGCCAGGATCATGGTGGGGTTGCCCTGGAGACCGATGGAGGCGACGGTGGCAGAGAGCTGAGCCATGTTCAGGGTGTGGCACTGAGCATAGAGCAGAGCAATGCCGGAGAGGGTGCAGGTGGAACCCAGGGAGCCGATGACAAGATACTTGAAGCCGGCTTCCAGAGCGCCCTTGCTCCAGTTGCGGAAGGCGGTCAGGGCGACGCAGGCGAAGGTCATGATCTCGATCATGACGAACATCTTGAAGATATCGCCGGTGAGCACCAGACCCAGCACGGAGCCGGAGAGCATCAGGTACAGGGTGTAGTAGTAATCGTTGCCCTCGTCGCGGCTCATGTACTTGATGGAGTACCAGCCGGAGAGGTAGGTGGTCAGGGTGACCAGCAGGGCGAAGAAAGCGTTCAGGCCGTCCACCTCAAGACCGATGCCGATGGCATAGTCCTTCACGGGAGACCAGTTGCCCAGCCAGTAAGTAATAATGTTGCCGTCAAGGATGACATACTTGGCCGTGCAGAGCACCATCACGAAGGAAACGGTAGCGGCGCCCATGGCCAGGAAGATGCGCAGAGCCTTGCTCTTGCCGCCGAAGATGGTCACGAGGAAGGCGCCGAGGAACAGCACCATCGTGGCCAGAGCGGGGAAGTGTTCAACGTAATTCATCATCAGCCTCTAAGCCTCCTGATCTGGTCGGCTTCCAGAGTGCCGTAGTTCTGACCGATGCGGATGACGATGGAGAGAGCCATAGCCGTCACGCAGGCACCGATAACGATGCTGGTCAGAGTCAGAGCCTGAGGAACCGGATCCACGAAATAGACGGCGCCCTTCTGGGACAGGTACTCAAGTTCGCTGCCCACATACAGGGGAGCGGTGCCGCCTTCGTTGTAGCCAACGGACACGATGAAGAGGTTCACGCCGTAGTCCAGCAGACCGAGGCCGCAGACGATCTGGATGAGGTTCTTCTTCACCATGAGCATGTACATACCGAGGGCCAGCAGAATGATGGCGCAAACGTAATTCTGAATCATCATAATTCCATACCCTCCTTACATTTCGTCCTGATTGTCGCCAAGGAGCGAGATGAGCAGCATCAGCAGGAAGGCCACGCCGGTGAGCACCTTGAAGCCCACGGCCCAGCTCATATAAGTGATGGTGCCGGCGGAGATCACCTTGCCGGGATCGCCGTTGTTCCAGATGGCGTTGCGCACGAAGTTGCCGCCGGCGATGAGGCCGATGGAAGCCAGTGCAATGTAGGCGATGGCGCCGAAGGCTTCGCCCTTGTGCATGAGGTGGGGGTTGATCGCCTGCTTGAGAGTCTTAAAGCCGTAGCCCAGATAGATCAGGATGGCAGCAGAGCTGGCAATAACGCCGCCCTGGAAGCCGCCGCCGGGGGACACGGTGCCGAACAGGATAACGGCCAGACCGAAAACGATGGCGAAGGGGAGATACATATCGGCGCCGCACTTCACGATCACGTGGCGGACCTTCATCTTGTTGCCGTTATTCATCTTCCGCTTCCTCCTCTCTGCCCTTCATGTTCTTCAGGATGATAAAGGAGCCGGCGATGGCGGTGAGCAGAATAAAGCTCTCGCCCATCGTATCGTAGCCACGGTAGTCAAACACGATAGGAGCCACATCGTTGATGGCCTCGGTCTCGCTGAGGTTGGTGGTGACGATGATGGAGGCAATGCCGTCGGGATTCTCGGGCAGGTTGCGCTCGTTCTCGGCCTTTTCATCGGGGTTCTTGTCGCTCTCGTACTGCTCATAGTCCTTGGCAAGAGCGGCAGCGTCGGTGCCCACTTCCTGGGCGTTATAGGTCACTGCGAAATTGTCCTTCAGGTTGGCAACGGCTCCGATGCCGGCGCCCAGGAAAATCACCAGTGCCAGGAGGATCGCTACTTTCTTCATTACTTTTCCTCCTCCTTAGTGGCCTTGCGCAGGGCGATCACGAAGAGGATCGTGCTGAGCACGCAGCCGACAGAGGCTTCCGCGATGGCCACGTCGGGGGCATGGAGCAGAATGAACTCCAGCGCAACGAAGGCACCGCAGCCGCCCAGAGCCAGAACGCAGCTCAGGGGCTTCTTCATGCTGGCGGTCAGAATGCCGCCGGCGATGATGCCGAGAATGCAGAAGCCGTTGAGAATGGTGAGCCAGTCAATGTTAGCAAAGAAATTAGTCATCGAATTCATCCTCCCCGTAAGCGTCGCAGACGAATTCCTTCTCCGGGCGCACGCCGTGCTGGTAGGCAGCCTTGGCGATGCTGTGGCCGGCGATGGGGTTGGCCAGGATGGAGAAGAGACCAATCGGGGCGATCTTGACGAGCATGGTCCAGCCAAGCTCATAGCCCTCGACGATCATGCTGATGGCCTTGAGGAGACCGCCGATGACGGCGCCGTACAGGCCGAGAGTGGAGATATTGGTGGAGCTCTGCATACGGCAGAAAGCATCGGGCATGCGGAGCAGACCCACCGTGCCGGCAAAGGCGAAGAAGATGCCGATCACAACAAAGGCATCGGAGACGTAACGCAGAATTTCCATGAATTACAGCCTCCCTTCCAGATAACGGGCCACACAGACCATGCTCATGAAGCCGAGGATGGCAGTGACCAGAGCGATGTCGAGATAAATGCCGCGGCCGCTCTCCAGAGCGAAGAGCACCAGAGCCACGTCCGTAAGGATCTCCACGCTGTCAGCCGCGACAGCCCGGTCGACCACAGAGGGTCCCTTGGCAACGCGGATCATGCACAGCAGAGCCAGCAGGACGTAGATAGCGGCAAAGACAGTCAGTTCCGTCATTCGAAGATCCTCCCTACCCACTTTTCCAGGGTGCCCTTAATGGCGTCGCCCTGCTCTTCAGCGGTACCCTCAGCCACATCGATCCAGTGGATGTAGTACCAGGCCTGACCCTGCTCGTCCTCGGCCACATCCATGGTGATGGTACCGGGGGTCAGGGTGATGGAATTGGCCAGCATAGCCTGACCATACTCGCCCTTCATCTTGCTGGGCACCTTGACGATGCCGGGATTGACGGGCAGCGCGGGACTGAGAGCACGCTTTGCTACATCCAGGTTGGCCTTCAGCAGCTCAATGGGGAACACCAGAAGGGCGTAGCCCAGAAGAGCGAAAAGGTGCTTGGGGTTGAGCAGGTGGAACGGACTCTCGTGGATGAAGAAACGGCCCGCAAAGAGCGCGACCAGCGCACTGACGGCAGCGCCGGCGATGAGCATCTGGGGATCAAGAGACAGGGTGATGAGCATCCAGAATGCCGCACAGACCACGAAAGTGGCCAGCCACGCACCGAAGCTTGTTTTCTTCATGTGCACACCTCCTTAGATTTCTTTTCTTTCCTTTTATTTTGATTTTTTTGCGACAAAGAGAAAGCAGTTCGCTGTGTTACTCCACAGCAAGAGAGTCTACGAAGAACTCCCGACCGGAAATGAGCCGGATCGACCCGCCGCAGCGGGGGCACTCGTAGATTTTGCCGGCCTGACCCTCATAGCCGCAGTCATTGCAGCGAAGAGTGCCGGGCACCATCTCGCATACGAGCTCCGCATCCTCACACACGGTGTCCTTGGACACATAGGGGAAGAACTCCCGGAGGTAATTGGGCTCGATGCCGGAATAGGCTCCGATGTGAAGGCGAATCTCCTTCACCTTTTTGAAGCCTTCCCGTGCAGCCGCCTCGGTGCAGATCTGCACCAGACTCTGCGTTGTTGCAAGCTCGTGCATCAGTCGTCCAGGCAGGAGAAGCAGGGATCGATGCAGGCCACGATCAGACCGCCGTCAGCCACGGTGTTGCCGCGCAGCATGGTGGGGATGGTGGGAGCGTTGCGGAAGGTGGGCACGTGGATAGACACACGCTGGTTCAGCTGGGAGCCGTTGCCGCAGACCTTGTAGGTCAGCTGGCCGCGGGGAGCCTCCAGACGGTGCACATACTCGCCCTCAGCCAGCTTGGGGATCTTGTTGCCCAGGTTGATGGGGCCTTCGGGGAGGTTCTCAAGAGCCTGCACAAGGATCTTGGCGGACTCGTAGCACTCCAGAGCGCGGACGACCACGCGGGCGTAGACGTCGCAGTCGTTGCTGACGGGCACGTCGAAGTCGAAGTCCTCGTAGCTGGAGTAGGGAGCGTCCTTACGAACGTCGATCTTCAGGCCGGAAGCACGGGCGTGGGGACCCACGGCGCCCAGGCGGAGAGCTTCCTCGGTGGTCATGATGCCGACGCCCTTGGTACGCATGGCGATGGTCTTGTCGGTGGTGGCGATCTCCACGATGCGATCCAGAGCGGGAAGAGCGGCGGTGAGCTTCTGCAGGAAGTCACGGCGCATCTCATCGCTGATGTCGCGGCGGGCGCCGCCGGGGATGCACATGGCGTAGTTCACGCGGTTGCCGGAGAGCTGCTCCAGCATGTCCATGATGACCTCACGCACGTCCCAGATGTGCATGAAGAGGGAGTCATGGCCGATGAGGTGAGCGGCGATGCCCAGCCACAGGAAGTGGGAGTGCAGACGCTCCAGCTCGGAGGTGATCACGCGGATATACTGGCCGCGCTTGGGAACCTCGGTGCCGTTGAGACCTTCCACCGCCAGAGCATAGTTCATGGCGTGGGAGTGGGAGCAGATGCCGCAGACGCGCTCCACCAGAACGATGGTCTGGATGGCGTTGCGCTCGGTGCAGAGCTTCTCAATACCGCGGTGGTTGTAGCCGACGAACACCTCGGCGTCCTTGATCATCTCGCCCTCGGTGTACAGCTTGGCGTGGACCGGCTCCTCCAGAGCGGGATGGTACGGTCCGATAGGAACGACATAGCTCATTTCTTTTCCTCCAATTCGTGACGCTTTTCAACAAGCTCGGACAGCGGGGTCACGAGGATCTGGCCCTTGCCCTGAGTCTCGAGCATATCCTCGGGAAGGAAGAGACGCTTGGACACGTCAAGACCCACAAACTCAATACCCATGAGCTCGTTGATCTCGCGCTCCGCCCATTCAGCGGCCACATCGTAGATGTCGACCAGGGAGGGCAGCGTCTGAACACCTACCACGTAGTAGGACTCGACACCCTTTTCGCACTCGTAGTCCCAGGAGATCCTTGTCTGGCCGTCGGTCTGCACATAACCGTGGATCATGACCAGCATGACACCGGCTTTGCGCTTCTTCTCGGCAAGGGGAACGATCTCTTCAGGGGTGATCTCGAATGACTTGTACTCCTGCATGTTTCCACCTCTTTCAATGTATGCGTTATTTTTGGTTGCCCGAAAAATATATCAGCAGATCCGGGGCAGCTGTGCGCCGGATAGCTTCTGAAGGATCCTGGTACCGCCGAAGGCCGTCTCCAGCAGTACGCCCGCACCGCGGTTTTCCGTCACGGTGCCGATTTTCGCCGCGTTCTTTCCCTCGGGAACGCTGCGCATGGCCTCGAGGGCCAGCTCCGCGTCCTCACCGTCCACCACGCAGAGGAGCTTGCCCTCGTTGGCGCAGTAGAGCGGGTCAAGACCCAGCAGCTCGCAGATGGCGTTCACATCCTCCCGGACGGGAATGTCGCTCTCCCGGAGAGAGATGCTCAATCCACAGTCCTCGGTAAACTCGTTGAGGGTGGTGGCCACGCCGCCCCGGGTGGGATCGCGGAGTACCCGCACCCGCGCGCCGGATTCCAGCACCGCCCTGCACAGTCCGTTCAGCGGCGCCGCATCGCTGACAAGAGCGCCCTCCAGACCGCTGCGGGAGAGCATTACCGCCGCGCCGTGATCCCCGGCGGTGCCGGAGAGCAGGACCGCGTCGCCCTTGCGGATGTTTTTTGTGGAAAGTCCGGGATATTTCAGTACGCCGATACCGGCGGTATTGATATAGATGCCGTCGCCCCGGCCTTTTTCCACCACCTTGGTGTCGCCGGTGACGATCTTCACCCCCGCCCGCTCGGCGGTGGCGCGGATGGAGGCCACGATGCGCTCCAGATCCGCAAAGGGGAAGCCCTCCTCGATGATGAAGGCCAATGACAGGTACCGGCACTCGCCGCCGCACACGGACACATCGTTGACCGTACCGCACACGCAGAGCTCGCCGATGTCTCCGCCGGGGAAGAAGCAGGGGGAGACCACAAAGCTGTCTGTGGAAAAGACCAGCTGCTCGCCGCCCTGCAGGATGGCGCCGTCGCCCAGAGGATTCAGCTCCGCGTTGCCCAGATTGGGGAGCAGGAGCTTTTCAATGAGGGCGGAGGTCTTTTTGCCGCCGCTGCCGTAATCCAGAGTTACAATATCATCCATGACGAACAAGCCTCATTGCAATTTACTCAAACGATCTGTATTTCCACGCCGCTGCACAGGCGCCCTCGGAGGAGACCATGCAGGGTCCCACCGGATCCTCGGGGGTGCAGAGCTTGCCGAAGAGGGGGCACCGATGAGGATGGAGCGCACCCTTCATGATCTCGCCGCACTTGCAGCCGGGAACCGCATCGTTTGCACCCGGCTGAAGCGAGAGCTTCTTCTCCGCATCATAGGCGGCGAACTCGCTCCGGAAGCCGTAGCCGCTGAGGGGGATGGCCCCCAGTCCGCGCCAGAGGGCGTCCGCCGGCTCCAGTACCCGCTCGATCATGGCCATGGCTGCGCTGTTGCCCTCCTGCCGGACGGCTCGGCGGTACTCGTTCTCCAGCTTTGCCTCCCCGGCAAAGGTCTGCGAGAGCAGATGCACCAGCGCGGTGAGGATATCCTCGGCCTCGAAGCCCGCCACCACGGCGGGAATGTGCAGCTCCTCGGGCAGGAAGCGGAAGCCCTCCGCGCCGATGATCGTGGCCACATGGCCGGGACAGAGGAAGCCGTCCACGTGGAAATCCTCCATGGCGACCAGAGCCCGGAGTGCCGGCTCCACCCGCTTGAGGAGAGAATAAACAGAGAAATTTCCGACGCCGCGCTCGGCAGCGTTCAGAACCGCCGCCGCCGTACCGGGAGCCGTTGTCTCAAAGCCCACGCCCAGGAAGACTACCTCCCGTTCGGGATGCGCCTCGGCATAATCCACCGCGTCGATGGGGGAATAGACCACCAGCACATCGGCGCCGAGCGCCCGCCGCCGGGCCAGATTGTCGCCCCGGCGGGAGCCGGGAACACGGATCATATCGCCGTAGGTGGCAATGGTAACGCCCTTTTGCATACTCAGCTCCAAAAAGGCGTCGATGCTGCCCTGATGGGTCACACACACGGGGCAGCCGGGGCCGCTGAGCAGCTCCGCGCCCTCGGGGAGCATCCGGCGGATGCCCGCCTTGGCAATGGACATGGTATGCGTGCCGCAGACCTCCATGAGCCGCACGCCGCCCTCCCTGACAGGCAGGGCGCGGATGGCGCTGCGCGCTTCAGGCGAGAGCATTGGCAACTTCCTCCCATGCCTCCAGATCCAGACGCGCCTGCTCGGGATCCAGCTTCTCAATGGCGAAGCCCGCATGGACGATCACGAAATCGCCCTCCTGCAGACCGGGCAGAAAATCAGCCCTGACCTCCCGCACCAGACCGGCGGACTCGACCTTTATCTTGCTGCCGTCTATGGAGACGACCTTCAGAGGGACTGCCAGACACATACGCTTGCCCTTTCTTCCCGCTGGGGGAAACCGTTACTCAACAGCCGCGTTGAGGATCATCAGCTGCCCGAGGGACAAGCCCTCATCGCTGCAGGAGACCCGGCTGTGGGTATAGACCCGAAAGCCCCGCTGCTCCAGCATACGGGGCAGACGGGAGAGGATATACATATTTTGGAAGGAGCCGCCGGAGAGTACCGCGGCGTTCACGCCGCTCTCGCGTCCGATGGCCTCGGTAATATCGGCGGCCATGAGGCAGAGGGTGTTCATAAAGCGGGCCGCCATCCGTCCCCGGCTCACGCCCGCCGCCCTGTCGGCAAGGATGGCGCGAACCATGGGAGCGTAATCAAACACATTGTCCCCGGAGATCTCGCAGGGATAGCACTCGGTGCAGTCCTCATCGGCTGCAGATTCCAGCAGCACCGCGCCCTCACCCTCGTAGGATGCGTTCTGACAGATGTCCATCAGGGACGCCGCCCCGTCAAAGAGCCGACCCATGCCGGAGGAGAGAGGGCAGTTGAGGCCGCTGCGCAGCTGCGTTTCCGCCATGGAAACGGGGAAGCCGCCGTAGAGGCTCGTATCCCGGCACAGGGCATAGCCGATGCGCCAGATCTCCTTCACGGCCCGGTCGCCGCCGATGAGGGGGATGGGTCGGATGTGACCCTTCCGCTCGAAGCCGCTGTAGTCGCCCAGCAGGAACTCGCCGCCCCACACGGTGCCATCGGTGCCGTAGCCCACGCCGTCCCAGATGATGCCGATCACCGGCTCGCTGAGATCATTGTCTGCCATGCAGGCAGCCATGTGCGCGTGGTGGTGCTGCACGCCCAGCAGCGGGATCTGCAGCTCCTCCGCCATCTCCCGGGCGCACTGGCTGGAGAGATAGTCGGGATGGAGGTCGCAGGCAATGGCCGCAGGGCTGATATCGAACATCCGCTCAAAATGAGCGATCTGCCGGCGGTAGTTGGCGAAGGTCTCATAGTTCTTGAGATCTCCGATATGCTGGCTGGGAAAGACGCTGCTGCCCCGGGAGAGGGCGAAGCTGGCCTTCTGTTCCGCTCCGCAGGAGAGCAGATTCTTCTCCACTCCCTTCACCCGGATGGGGTAGGGCACATAGCCCCGGGAGCGGCGGACAAAGTAGTCCTTCCCGTTGACCACATAAAGCAGCGAATCGTCGCAGCGGGTCTGGATGTCCCGGTCGTGGAGGAGAAGGCCGTCCGCAATGGAGGCGAGCTCCGTCCGCGCCTCCTCGTTGGTGTGGAGGATGGGCTTGTCGGAAAGGTTGGCGCTGGTCATGATCAGCGCATCGATATCATCTCCGAAGAGGAGATAGTGAAGGGGCGTATAGGGAAGCATCACGCCCATGTAATTGTTTTCGCTGACCTCCGGGAAGCTGCCCCGCTCCTTCTTGCGCAGAAGGACGATGGGCCGCCGGATGCTCTCCAGCCGTTCCCGCTCGGCCCCGTCGATGAAGGCAATGGCTTCGGCGCAGGCCGTGTCCCTGCACATCAGGGCAAAGGGCTTGCCGTCCCGGTGCTTGCGGGCACGGAGCTCCGCCGCACGTTCGGGCAGGCAGGCCAGATGGAGGCCGCCCAGACCCTTTACCGCCAGGATCGCGCCCTCCTTCAGCCTCTTGCGGGCCTGCTCAATGGCCTCGTCACGCTCGAAGCGCTCCCCACCCTCCTCATAGAACACCTGGGGGCCGCAGTCCGGGCAGCAGGTAGGCTCCGCGTGGTAGCGGCGGTTGGTAATGTCCCGGTACTCGCTCTCGCAGCGGGGACACATGGGGAAGTCGCTCATGCTGGTTTTGGCGCGGTCATAGGGAATATCTTTTATAATGGTAAAGCGCGGGCCGCAGTTGGTGCAGTTGAGAAAGGGATAGCGGTAGCGGGGATCGGCAGGATCCCGCATTTCCCGCAGACAGTCCGGGCAGACGCCGATGTCCGGGGAGATCAGCGTGTCGCGGGACTGCATGGTACGGCTTTCGATGATCTCGAAGTCCGTAAAGGGCTCGCCGCTCTCGCAGAGCGTGCATTCCACGCTCTCCACGTCGGCCAGCAGCGGCTTTTCCGGGGCGATGCGCCCGGCGAACTGCCGCAGCTCGTTCTCCTTGCCCTCCAGCTCCATGTCCACGCCCCGGGAGGAGTTCCTCACCCAGCCGCGGAAGCCGTATTCGGACACCAGACGATGGATAAAGGGACGGAAGCCCACGCCCTGCACGATGCCGCGAACCTCGATCCTCATGCGAACCATCAAGCTCTCACCGTTCCCTTCGCAGTCTCCAACTTGTCTATTTCGCCAAATGTACCATAATACTATGCCATATTATCGTGATTTTTAAGGAATATGTCAAATGCTTCTCTCGCATTTTGTGATAACAAAAATGCATTTTAAGCATTTTCGGCCCGGAACCGTTCTTTTTTCCAATCTATTTGACACTCTCGGACAAACCTATTAT
>JAGHSH010000290.1 GCA_018065965.1 Candidatus Apopatocola equi | reverse complement strand
AGCTTGGTGAGGACGATGCCGGTGATGCCGGCGGCATCGGAGAACTGCTTGGCCTGCTGCAGACCGTTCTGGCCGGTGGTGGCATCCAGCACCATCAGGCACTCGATGCTGCTCTCCGGCAGCTCCCGGTCGATGACCCGGCGGATCTTGCTGAGCTCGTTCATGAGATTCTGCTTGTTGTGCAGCCGACCGGCGGTATCCACGATGACCACCTCGCTGCCTCGGGCTCTGGCGGCGTTCAGCGCATTGAACACCACGGCGGCCGGATCGCTGCCCTCTTCGTGGCGGACGATGCCGCAGCCGGCCCGCTCCGCCCAGATGGTAAGCTGCTCGGCGGCAGCGGCACGGAAGGTATCGCCTGCGGCCAGCAGCACCTTTTTGCCCTCGGCACTCATGGCACAGGCCAGCTTGCCGATGGTGGTGGTCTTGCCCACGCCGTTCACGCCCACCACAAGGATCACGGAGGGCACCGTGTCCAGATGCAGGGCGGGATCGCCGTCAATGGCCTCGCTGAGGATCTCCGTCATGGCCTTCTTTACCTCTTCGCCGCCCCGGAGACCCCTCTCGCTGACAACGCTGCGGAGCCTGCGCACCATGTTCTCGGCGTTTTCCGCTCCCGCGTCTGCCATGATCAGCGTTTCCTCCAGCTCGTCAAAGAACTCCTCGTTCTCGCCGGTGAAGTCGGCGACCATGGAATTCCAGCCGGCAGCCATATTCTGCCGGGTCCTGGCCAGACCGCTCTTGATCTTCTCAAAAAAACCCATGTCGTTCCTCCTCAGTGAATAGTCTTCATAGCCTCGGCCATGTCCATCTGCAGCACGGTGCTCACGCCCTTTTCCTGCATGGTAACGCCGAAGAGCTCATCCGCGCCCTCCATGGAGCCGCGGCGGTGGGTAATGACAATGAACTGCGTGCTGTCGCTCATGCGGTGGAGATAGTCGGCAAAGAGCGCCACGTTGGCCTCGTCCAGCGCCGACTCGATCTCGTCCATCACGCAGAAGGGCGTGGGGCGCACCTTCATGATGGCAAAATAGAGGGCAATGGCCACAAAGGCCTTTTCGCCGCCGGAGAGCAGGCTGATGTTGCTCAGCGCCTTTCCGGGGGGCTGGATGCGAATCTCGATGCCGCACTCCAGTACATTGCTCTCATCCTCCAGGGTCAGAGAGGCCTTGCCGCCTCCGAAGAGCTCCAGGAAGGTGGCGCGGAAGGCCGTGTCGATCTGGGCAAAGCGTTCCCGGAAGATTCCCTCCATGCGCTCCGTGATGTCGCGGATGATGCCCTCGATCTCCGCCTTGGACTTCTCCACATCCGCGCGCTGCTCGCTGAGGAAGGAATAGCGCTCGTTGACGCGCTCAAACTCCTCGATGGCGCCCAGATTGGGGGTGCCCAGAGCGTTCATGCTCCGGCGCAGCTCGCTGACCTGCTTCTGAGCCTTTGCGTAGCTCTCCAGCGGCTGGCGCAGGGTCTGCGCCGCGCTGCGGGACAGCTCGTAGGTATCCCAGAGCTTGTCCACAATGGTCTTTTCTTCCAGCTCCGCGGCCTGCTTGCGCTGTTCCAGTCTGCTCAGAGTGCGCTCATCGTCCAGCAGCTCGTTATTTTTCTGCTGCGCCTCCCGATCCCGGCTCACGCGCCGGGCCTCCAGCGTCAGCTTTTCCTCCGTTCTGTTCCGCAGATGCTCCGTCAGTTCCCCAATGTGCGCCCGGCGCTCCGAAAGCTGCTCCTGCTTCACGCGGAGCTGTTCGCGGAGAGACACGCTCTGCTCCTTCGCCAGCGCCAGCGCATCCCGGCTGCCGCCGCTCTGCCCCTCCATATCGGAGAGGAGCTGCCGGAGCTGGGAGACGGAAAGGGTCACGGTGAGCTTCTCGCTCTCCAGCGCTGCACTCCGCTCCCGCAGGGCGCTGCGCTTTTCCTCGATGGTGCGGCGCTGGGCTTCTACCTCCTCGGCGCTGCCGCTTTCCGCTTCGATCTCTTCCCGGATCCGACGGAGCGCTTCCTCCGCCGCGCTGCAGCGCTGCTGCAGCGCGTCCATGCGGCTGCGGCAGTCCTGCTCGGAGGCGTCCAGTCCCTGCTGTTCCCGGCGGAGACTCGCTGCGGCGTTCGCCGCCGCGCCGTGGAGCAGCTCGCTTTGCGCCAGAGCACCCTCGGCTCTGCTCACGGCGGTGCGCTGCTCGTTGTTTTCCTCCCGGGCGGCCTCCAGCTCCTGCCGGAGAGCTTCCCGCTTTCTCTGGGCCTCGCGACCCTCGGCCATGAGCGCTTCCAGCTCGGCCGCCGTCTTCTCCCGCTTTGCCGTCAGCTCCTTGAGCTCGTTGGCCCGGGAGAGGATACCCGTGCTCCGACCCACGCTGCCGCCGGTCATGGAGCCTCCCACATTCACCTGCTGACCGTCCAAGGTGACGATGCGCAGGGAGTTATGGTTCTGATTGCCGATGCGCACCGCATCCTCCAGCGTATCGGCCACGACCACACGGCCGAGCAGATTGCTGATAATATCCCGGTAGCGCTCATCGCACTCCACCAGCTCGTCCGCCAGCGCCACAAAGCCCGGGTCGTTCCGGGGGGCGTGGCTGAGCGTGGAGGGACGGATGGTGTCCAGAGGCAGGAAGGTGGCGCGTCCCGCCTCCCGCCGCTTCAGCAGCTCAATGGAGCTGCGGCCGTCCCGCTGGGAATCCACGATAATGTTCTGAGCGGCCGCGCCCAGGGCGATTTCCACCGCCGTGGCATAGTCGCTCCCGGTGCGGATGAGCCGCGCCACGGGGCCGTGTACGCCCCGGATAGTGCCTCGCTCCGCCTCGCGCATGACGGTCTTGACCGCCTTGTTGAAGCCCTCGTATTCCTTCTCCAGCTCCTGCAGGAGGGAAAGCCGGGAATCCATGCCCCGCAGCTCACCGCTCAGGCTTTCCTTGCGCTCCACCAGCTTCTGAAAGCTCTCCTCCCGCTTCTGCAGGAGCATCGCCTTGCCGTTGAGCATATTGGTGCTTTTCGTAAAGGCTGCGCGAGCCTCCTCCAGCGCCTTCTCCGCTTCGCTGTGCCGCCGGGCGGCGGCCTCCGTCTGTTCGTCCTGCTGCCGGATCTCGCCGCTGAGCTCCTCCCGGCGGGCGGCGTAGCCCTGCAGGGTCTCCTCCAGCACGCTGCGGGCGCTGCGGCTCTCGCTGATGATCTCCTTCTGTCCGCTCT
>JAGHSH010000024.1 GCA_018065965.1 Candidatus Apopatocola equi | reverse complement strand
GCATATGAAAAACCACCCGCTTTGCGGGTGGATGTTTATTGCGTGTGTACCGCTCACCCAAAATATAATACAAAAAATAGTGGAGTAATGTAGCTAAACTATACACTTTGACTCTCGACAAGCTCTGTTAAAGGTAGTACAATCAACTATTTGGACAGGATCATTTTGAAAGGAGAACAGGCTATGCTTGTCCTTACGCTTTTGCTGTGGCTGGCGTTTAACGGACGGATCAGCGGAGAAATCCTGCTTTTGGGTCTGGCTGCGACGCTGTGCATGGGTCTGCTGATGAAGCGGCTCTTCGGTTATACTCCGGAGAAAGAGATACGCTTCTGGCGGATCGTTCCGCTTCTTATCGCATACGCGCTCTGTCTTGCCTGGGAGGTATTCCGGGCGAACTGTGCGGTGGCACGGGCGGTATGGGATCGGAGCAGGCCGCTCCGTCAGACATTGGTGACCATGCACATGGACTACCGCCATTCGCTGACCCGATATCTTTTTGCCAATTCTATCACACTCACTCCCGGCACGGTTACCGTGCGCACCGAAGGAGATCGATTTGTGATCCATTGTCTCAGCGATGACCTGCTGGACGGCGTGGAGTCGGGAGCGGTGGCCATGATCCTCGGATAGGTGGATGCTCTCTTATGACGGATGCTTACATGAAACTCTATACGGCGGCCCTGCTTTTTCTGACGGTCTGCCTGTTCTTTGCGCTGCTGCGTGCCATGCGGGGCCCGCGTGTGGCCGACCGGATCATGGGGGTGAATATGCTCGGCTCTCTGGTCATCTGCGGCATTGCCGTTCTCTCTGCCGCGCTGGGTGAGAGCGGCCTGCTGGATGTGGGACTCGTGTATGCCATGGTGAGCTTTCTGGCGGTGCTGGTGCTCTGCAAGATACGGATCCATCTTCACCTGCAGAGGAAGGACGAAGAGAAAGAGGAGGCGGAATAATGGAAAACCTGCGCTTTGCCGCCGCGGCTCTCTCGTTCCTGCTGGGAACCTTTTTTATCGCAACCGGCCTTCTGGGCACCTTTCGCTTCCGTTTTGCGCTGAACCGCCTGCATTCCGCGTCTCTTATCGATACACTGGGCGTTTTCTTCTTTACGCTGGGCGTTCTGATTTCCACTCCCTGCTCCGCGGCGTGGATCAAGCTGGTGCTGATGTCCGGCTTCGTGGCGGTAAGCAGCCCTGCTACGTCCCACCTTGTGAGCCTTCTGGAGGTCGCTACGGATGAGGAGCTGGCGCTACATCTGGAATGTCAGGATAAAACAAAGGAGGACACATGATGGAGATGGAATATCTGCAGATATCTCTGTTTGTGCTGCTGATCGTCTGTGCGCTCTCCACCGTATTCACCGGAAATCTTCTGGCCTCCGTTATCATCTTCATGGCCTACAGTACCATTATGGCCATTGTCTGGATCCTGCTGGAGGCGCCGGATCTTGCCATTACCGAAGCCGCTGTCGGCGCGGGGATCTCTTCCCTGCTCTTTTTCCTGGTACTGCGGCGCATCCGCCTGATCCAGAGGAAGGAGAGTTATGAAAAAAGAAAGTGAATTCCTCCGCTGGTGGAAGAGCTGGGATCAGGGCGAGTTTGAGCTGAGTGACTATCTGAGCGGAGAGGAAAGCGTTCCGACCGGCTCCATAAACCGCTCCAAGGTCTTTGGCTGGGATGAGCAGCCCATACAAAAGCTGGAGAGTGCGGGTCTCGGAGCCTTCAAAAAACTCTATACGCCGCTGGCCTTGCTGCTCTCTGTGATTTTCATGGTCGCTCTTCTGCACACGGTCTCGGATCTGCCGCCCTACGGAAGTGAGGACGTACCGACGAACAACGAGCTCTCTGAGCGCTACATAAACAGAGGCGTGGAGGAGACGGGAGCGGTGAATCTGGTATCCGGCGTTATTCTCGATTACCGGGCCTTCGATACGTTGGGCGAGAGCCATGTACTCTATGCCGCCCTGACGGCTGTGCTGATCCTGCTGCTGGACGACGAAGCCGGAGACGAGCGGGAGGGCGACCGCCTGTACGATTTTTCCCGCGATGAGGTAATCGCCAATACCGCCCGCATTCTGATGCCGGTGATCGTTCTCTTCGGCATCTATGTGGTTTTCAACGGGCACAT
>JAGHSH010000156.1 GCA_018065965.1 Candidatus Apopatocola equi | reverse complement strand
ATCGACCGGCGATTCCCTGATTCCGACAGTCCTCCTCGGTATAGACCGCGCAGACATTGGGCGTAAGGTCTTTCCGGTCGTGGAAGTCATTTTCTATGACACCCAGACCGCCGATGATCCTTTCTCCGTCCAGGCAAAGATACCATCCGTATTCCGTTTCCCCGCGGAGGTAGGCGCTCATGCAGGTAAGATATGCCTCCACGGGAACGCGCCACTTGATGTGGAACCACCCGGCAGCGTACTCCAGCAGCTCAGGGCGTTCTATCAGCGTGAGGAAAGTATAGCGTTCCGTCATGACTCTGCACGGGCTCATACGATCTCCCGGTACATGGCGGCGGCATCGTCCTTGCGGACGGTCTCCTGCACGGAGAGCACCTCGGCCTTCAGCTGCTTCGCGCCGAAGCCCACGGTGATCACATCCCCCACCTTTACCTCCCGGGAGGGCTTGGCCACCGTACCGTTGATGCTCACCCGGCCGCCGTCGCAGGCCTCCTGCGCCACCGTGCGGCGCTTGATGAGCCGGGAGACCTTCAGCCACTTGTCCAGTCTCATCAGAAATACTTCCGGATGCCCTCGCAGGCGGCGTCGGGATCGCCGGTGGAGAAGATGGTGAACTCAATGCCCTCGCGCTCGGCGTAGGCATTCAGGGAGTCCAGGAACTTCACAACGGCCTCATCGGAATTGTCGTTCAGGATCTTATTGAAATCATCAATAAAGATGCGGCTAATGTCATAATTGCCGGCGTGGAGACCCAGCAGGAAGCCTGCAAGCATCTCGTTGGTGCAGATGCCGCTCTCCTGCGTGTGGACCAGACGGACCTGATAGGGGATATCATAGGTCAGATTCTTCCCCTTCTCGATGCAGACCACGGAGCCGGTAGCCGTCTCCAGTGCCTCATGCACCAGCTTCACCAGATTCTTCGTCTTTCCGCTCCCGGAAAGACCCATTATCAGCTTGACCATATCAAACCACTCCTTTTCATATTTTGTGGGGTGAGGTTTTTTCACTTATTACAGCTACTATACCATTCTTTTCATTTTTCCGCAAGGGCATTTCCGGAAGTTTCCGGCCGGATCCTTACTTCCAGTCGCCGAGCATACGGAACATATTCTTTTTATAGGCCTCCACGCCGGGCTGATCAAAGGGGTTCACGCCCTGCACCAGACCGCTGAGTGCGCAGGAAAGCTCAAAGAAGCACACCAGCTCCGCAAAGCCCTGCTCGTTCCGGGCGGGGGCGGTGATGCCGATGTTGGGCACGCCGCCGGCTATGTGCGCCTCCTTCACGGCGGCGCAGGCGATGGCGGCGATCTCATTGAGATCGTGGCCGGAGGTGTAGTTCAGACCGTCGGTATCGTTCTCGTCAAAGGGCACCGTGAAGCTGTGGGCGGCGTGCTCAAAGCTCACCACCGTCTCGATGAGGTGCCGGGGGCCCTCCTGCACATACTGACCCATGGAATGCAGATCGGCGTTATACTCCACGCTGGCGGGGAAGAGACCCAGTCCCTCCTTGCCCTCGCTCTCGCCGAAGAGCTGCTTCCACCACTCGGCCATCATGCGGAAGCTGGGCTCATAGCAGGCCAGCAGCTCGATCTGCCGTCCCATGCTGCGCAGACGCTGGCGGGCGGCGGCATACTGCCAGGCGGGGTTGCTCTCACTTCTCTCGTCCAGCGCACGGAAGGCGTCCTTGGCAGCGTCAATGACCAGCTCCACATCGTAGCCCGCCGCCGCCATGGGCAGCAGACCCACCGCGGAGAGGACGCTGTAGCGGCCGCCCACATCGTCGGGCACCGTAAAGCTCTCCCAGCCGTGGAGGTCGGCGCTGCTCTTGAGTGCGCCCCGGCGGGCATCGGTGGTGGCATAGATGCGCCGGTCGGCCTCTTCCCGGCCGTACTTCTTCTCCAGCAGCTCCCGGAAAATACGGAAGCCCAGCGCGGGCTCCAGAGTGGTGCCGGACTTGCTGACCACATTCACGGAGAAATCCCGGTTGCCCAGCAGCTCGATGGTGTCCGTCAGCGCATCGGCGCTCAGACCGTTGCCGGCAAACAGCAGCTCGACCCCGTCCTTCCGGCGGCCCAGCAGCTCATAGGCAGCCCGGGCGCCCAGATAGCTCCCGCCGATGCCCACGACCACCAGCACCTGACTGCTCTCGCGGATGCGCTTTCCGCACGCGACGATGCGGGAGAGCTCCGTGCTCTCCATGGTCTGAGGGAGCGTCAGCCAGCCCAGAAAATCGCTGCCCCGGCAGCTTCCCGCGGAAAGTGCCTCATGGGCGGCCTTGACGGCAGAAAAATCCGGCGTGTTCTCACCCCAGAAGGCAGACGCGCCGGTCAGGTCAACTTGAATCATATCGGGTTCCTCCGTACAGGTTTTTTCCCATTCTACAGCGAAACCGTCACGATTTCAAGTACAAAAGAGAGGAAATGAGCTCCCGCAGCACCAGAGTATAGCTGTGGCGCTCCACGCCGCACTCCGCCACGAGCGGCAGGGCAGCGATGACCTCGTCTCCCTTTTTCAGCAGCACCCGCCCCAGCTCCGCGCCCTGCTCTACCGGAGCCTCCACGCTCTCCGGCAGCTCTGTCAGGCGCTGCAGACTCTGCACGGCGCTCCGCTCCACCAGCGTCTCCGTCGCACCCCCGGGCAGGAGCTGCACACTCTCCTGCTCGCCCAGCGTCACCTGCAGGCGTTTCAGGGGTTCCTCGGGCAGGAGGCTGACCTTCGTATAGTTGGCAAAGGCATATTCCAGCAGCTCTCTGGCGGCGGCAAAGCGCTGCGCGGAGCTATCCCCGTGCAGGATCACGGCGATATACTCCACACCCTCCCGCTCCGCTGAGGCGGCCAGGCAGAACATAGCCTCGTTGGTGAAGCCGGTTTTCAGTCCCGTGCAGCCGTCCAGCTGCCGCAGGAGCTTGTTGGTGTTGCTCAGGCCGAACGCGCCGTCCCGGATGGTGTCTGTCCAGATGGTGGAATAATTCCGGACCCAGCTGTGAGAAAGCAGCTCCCGGCTCAGCACAGCCAGATCCAGCGCGGAGGAATAGTGCGGCTCCGCGCTGCTCAGTCCGGTGGCGTTGGCAAAGCGGGTATGCTCCAGCCCCAGCTCTGCGGCACGCTCGTTCATCCGCCGGACAAAGGCGCTCTCGCTGCCGCAGAGCTTTTCCCCCAGCGCCACGGCGCAGTCGTTGGCGGATACCACCGCCACGCATTTGAGCATTTCTCCCACGCTCATCCGCTCCCCCTCCTCCAGATAGATCTGGCTGCCGCCCATGGCCGCGGCGGAGGCGGAGGCCGTCACCGTGTCCTCCAGTCTCAGCGCTCCGTTATCTACGGCCTCGCAGACGAGGAGCATGGTCATGAGCTTCGTCACACTGGCAGGGGACAGCTCCGCGTTGGGATTTTTGGCATAAATCACCCGGCCGCTCTCCCGCTCCATGAGCACGGCCGCCGCGCAGCTGAGAGAAAAGCTGTCCTCGCTGAGCATGGCCGCCCGGGCGGGAAGGATCAGCAGGGGAATGAGCAAAAACGGCAAAATCTTCTTCATTTCACGCCTCCGTTACTTTTAGTACGAACTTTATACATTTTGTAGCTTTTTGTAAAAACTTAGAGTTTTCAAGGCTTTTTCCACATTTTCAACAGAGTTTTCCACAAGGCAGAAATGCATATTCTTCCTTTGCTTAGAATTTATGCAGCCGGAGGGCAGGGTATGCGGACGCAACCGGCTTTTCAGCCCCCGTCCCCCTGTCATTGCAGGGAGCGAAGCGACGCGGCAATCCGCATCCCCATTTCACAAAGCAAGGACGCAAAAAGGCCCTACGCAAAATGGTTTCATTTTGCGTAGGGCCTGATGAAAGCGGTTCAGCCGCCGAGATATGCCTTTCTGACCTCGTCGCTCCGGGCCAGCTCGCTGCCGGTGCCGGAGAGGGTGACGCGGCCGGTCTCCAGAACATAGGCACGGTCTGCCACGGAAAGGGCCATCTGAGCATTCTGCTCCACCAGCAGGATGGTGGTGCCCGCCTCGTGAAGCTGACGGATAATGTCAAAGATCTGCTCCACCAGAATGGGAGCCAGACCCATGGAGGGCTCGTCCAGCATCAGCAGCTTGGGCTGACTCATGAGAGCGCGGCCCATGGCGAGCATCTGCTGTTCGCCGCCGGAGAGCGTACCGGCGGTCTGGTTTTTGCGCTCCTCCAGACGGGGGAACTGCTCATAGACCCGCTTCAGGTTGGGCTCAACGGTAGAGGCAGCCTGCGTGAAGGCGCCCATCTCCAGATTTTCCTCCACGGTCATCTGGGCAAAGACCCGGCGTCCCTCCGGCACCAGAGCCAGACCCTCCGCCACGACCTTATGGGCGGGCATATGGGCCACAGACTGGCCGTTGAAGCGGATATCGCCGGTCTTGCTCCGCAGCAGACCCGCAATGGTGTCCAGCGTGGTGGACTTGCCAGCGCCGTTGGCGCCGATGAGGGTGACGATCTCGCCCTCGTTCACGGAGAAGCTCACATCCTTGATGGCGTGAATGGCTCCGTAATACACATTGATGTGTTCAACCTCCAGAAGCATGGCTCAAGCCTCCTTTTTCCGGCCCAGATAGGCCTCGATCACGGCGGGGTTGGCCTGGATCTCCTCGGGGCTGCCCTTGGCGATGACCTGACCGAAGTTCAGCACGCAGATACCCTCGCAGATGTTCATGACCAGATTCATATCGTGCTCGATGAGAACCACGGCGATCTGGAACAGGTCGCGGATCTTCACGATGTTCTCCATGAGCTCGGCGGTCTCGGAGGGGTTCATGCCGGCGGCGGGCTCATCCAGCAGCAGCACGCTGGGATTCGTCGCAAGAGCGCGGACGATCTCCAGCCGACGCTGGGCACCGTAGGGCAGAGAACCGGCCCGGACGCCGGCCTGATCCTGCATCTCGAAAATACTCAGCAGCTCCAGCGCACGCTCGTGGGCGGCCTTCTCCTGCTTCCAGTAATTTGGCAGGCGGAGGATGCCGGTGAACATGGAGTAGCCCTCCTGATTGTGGAGACCGATCTTTACATTGTCCTCCACGCTCAGGTTGTTGAACAGACGGATATTCTGGAAGGTACGGGCAATGCCCATGCGGTTGATCTGCTCGGTGGTCTTGCCGGCGGTGTCGTTGCCGTCGAGCAGGATGGTGCCCTTGGTGGGCTGATAGACCTTGGTCAGCAGGTTAAAGACCGTGGTCTTACCGGCACCGTTGGGGCCGATGAGACCGGCGATCTCCGTGCGGCCGATGGTCAGGTTGAAGTCCTGCACGGCGTGGAGTCCGCCGAAGTCGATGCCCAGATGGCGGGTCTCAAGAATGGGAGTCTTGTCCAGATCCCGCTCGGGGATCACGCTGCCGCTGGGGACGGCGGCCAGCTTGCCGCGTTCAAACGAAAAGCTCATTGTTCTTCCTCCTTCTTCGCACTCTTCAGCTTCTCAAACAGCGCCTTGGTTCTGCTGCTGTTGGTAGCCAGCATGACCAGAATGAGCACAATGGCGAACATGAGCATACGGTAATCGGCAAAGCTGCGGAGCGCCTCGGGCAGAATGTAGAGCACGGTGGCAGCCACCACGGAGCCCCAGATATTGCCCAGACCGCCCAGCACCACGAACACCAGCACCAGAATGGAGGTGTTGAAATCGAACTTGGCGGCGGTGAGGCTGGAGTAGTTCAGGCCGTAGAGCGCACCGGCCGCACCGGCGATGGCAGCGGAGGTGACAAAGGCCATCATCTTGTACTTGGTGATCTCAATGCCCACGCTCTCGGCGGCGATGCGGTTGTCGCGGATGGCCATGATGGCACGGCCGGCCCGGGAGCGGATGAGGTTCAGGATGATGAAGAGGGCGATCATGATGAGGATATAACCGGCGGTAAAGGAGGCGATGGTCTTAGTGCCCACAGCGCCCTGTGCGCCCTTGATAATGGCCTTGCCGCCCTCCAGCAGCTCCAGATCGGAAGCGGTCTTGGAGCCGTCGAAGTTGATGAGGATATGCAGTCCGGCGCTGTCATAGCCCACGATGAGGCAGTTGATCAGCTCCTTGATGATCTCGCCGAAGGCGAGCGTCACGATGGCCAGGTAGTCGCCCCGCAGACGAAGCACGGGGATGCCGATGAGGAAGCCGAAGATCCCGGCGAACACGGCGCCCGTCACCATGGCGATGGCCATGCGCACGCCCGCAGAGGGGATCAGCTCGCTCAGGCTCATGGCAGCGATGATGCCGGAGAAGGCGCCGATGCTCATGAAGCCTGCATGACCCAACGACAGCTCGCCCAGCACGCCCACGGTCAGGTTCAGGGAGATGGCCATGGTGATGTAGGCGCAGATGGGAACCAGCAGACCCAGCTGGGAGCGGTTCAGAGCGCCGCCGTTTTTCAGCGCCGTCACCGCGATGAAGGCGGCGGTCACGCCGATGTAGGTAATATAGTCGCCCCAGGCGATCTTTTTCTTCGTTTTCATACCGTTCACCTCAGACCTTCTCGGGCACATACTTGCCCATCAGACCGGCAGGACGAACCAGCAGGACGATGATCAGCACGGCAAACACGATGGAGTTGGAGAGCTGGGTGGAGAGATAGGCCTTGGCCATAGACTCGATGATGCCCAGCAGAAGTCCGCCCAGGAACGCGCCGGGAATGGAGCCGATGCCGCCGAACACTGCGGCGGTGAAGGCCTTGATGCCGGGCATGGAGCCGGTGGTGGGCATCAGCGTGGGATAGGAGGAGCAGAGCAGCACACCCGCCACGGCAGCCAGCGCGGAGCCGATGGCAAAGGTCAGGGAAATGGTGCGGTTCACATTGATGCCCATGAGCTGGGCAGCTCCCTTATCCTCGGAGCAGGCGCGCATGGCCTTGCCCATCTTGGTCTTGGAGGTAAAGGCGGTCAGCGCCAGCATGATGAGGATGCAGGCGGCCACCGTGACAAGAGAGACATAGCTGATGGAGAGCTGACCGCCGAAGAGGTGCAGCGTACCGCTGACCACGGGGGGATAGCTGATGGGGTTCGCGCCCCAGATGAGCTGAGCGGAGTTCTGCAGCAGGTAGCTCACGCCGATAGCGGTGATCAGTACGGCCAGAGAAGGAGCAGAGCGCAGAGGCCGATAAGCCAGCGCTTCGATTACGATGCCGAGAACGGTGCAGACAGCCATGCCCGCCAGTACGCTTACCCAGCCGGGCAGGTGCAGGGCGCTCATGGCAACAAAGCTCATGTAGCCGCCTACCATGATAACATCGCCGTGGGCGAAGTTAAGCATTTTGGCAATTCCGTAGACCATCGTGTAGCCCAGCGCGATGATAGCATACACGCTGCCCAGGGAAATGCCGCTGATCAGATAGGAAAGAAATTCCATATCGTGAGGACACCTCTTTTCGTTTATTCTTTTACACCAGGAACCGGGACAGACCGGATGCATCCGCTCTGCCGCTGTGCCTGAAGTAAAAACAGCGGTTCGTGCAGAATGCAGAATGCGGCGGGGGAACAGACCCCCGCCTCACATTCTTCAGAAAAGCCCTCTTCTCTCAGGCGCAGAGCGTCCGGGAGAAGAGAGGAAGTCAGCTTCAGGGAGTGACGTAAACGCCGTCCTTGATGACAACGGCCATGGGAGCCTTGGAGACCTCGCCGGAGGCAGCCCAGGTCATGCCCATACCGGTGACGCCGTCAACGGTGAGAGTGGGCATCACGGGAATGATGGCCTCGCAGATCTCCTCGGCGCTCATGTCGGGCGTGCAGCCGGCAGCTTCGAGAGCGGCGGCCACGATGTACACGGCGTCGTAGGCGTCAGCGGCGAACTGGTTGGGGATCTCGCCGTAGGCAGCCTGGAACTTGGCAACGAAGTTCTGGGT
>JAGHSH010000242.1 GCA_018065965.1 Candidatus Apopatocola equi | reverse complement strand
TACCTACTATGCCTGCGAAAAGCTCAACAGCAAGGAAGAAAACCGCTGCGATTTCATGACCTGGGACGTGCCGGTGAAGGATCTCTGCCCCGAGTGCGGCAAGAGCATGTTCAAGCTCTCCGGCAAGGGCGCGAGAAAGAGCTTCTGCGTCAATCCGGAGTGCCCCAACTTCCTGCCGGAGGATAAGCGCGGCTACCGGAGAAAGCCCGCCGGAGAAGAAAGCCCCGCCGCTGCGGGTGAGGTGCTGCCCGAGGGGAACAACGCCCCCGCCGTCCGGAACGAGGAAGCCGCCGACAGCAAAGCAGCCGTCACAAAGACCGCCAAAACGGCGAGGACCGCCGCGAAAACAAAAAAGAAGTCTGCGGCAGCCGCCGATCAGGCTGAGAAGAAAGAGACCCCCAAGCGGGTCAGAAAGCCGAAGGTGAAGGATGCATAAGGTCACAGTGGTAGGCGCCGGCCTTGCCGGCAGCGAAGCGGCATGGCAGCTTGCCATCCGCGGTATTGATGTTACGCTCATCGAGATGCGCCCGGGCAAAAGCTCCCCGGTGCATGTCTCTCCCTATTTTGCCGAGCTGGTCTGCTCCAACTCTCTGCGCAGCGACGAGCTCACCAACGCGGTGGGGCTTCTCAAGGAGGAGCTGCGCCGCACGGGCAGCCTGATCATGCGCTGCGCGGATGAACACCGGGTCGCCGCCGGCGGCGCTCTGGCCGTGGATCGGGAGGGCTTTGCCAAAGCCGTTACCGAGGCGCTCCGCAGCCATCCCAATGTCCACGTGGTCGAGCAGGAATGCACCGACTTCCCTGAGGGGGAGGTCATCATTGCCTCCGGCCCCCTCACCAGCGATACCCTGGCCGACAGGATCGCCGCCCGTACCGGCGGCGACGGTCTCCACTTCTTCGATGCGGTGGCGCCCATCGTCACGCTGGAAAGCGTGGATCAGAGCAGCGCTTTCTTCGCTTCCCGCTACGACAAGGGGACGGCGGATTATGTAAACTGCCCCATGACCGAGGAGGAGTACAACGCCTTCTGGAAGGAGCTGATCTCTGCCCGGGAAGCCAATGTACACGGTTTCGAGGACAGCGGCGTGTTTGAGGGCTGCATGCCCGTGGAGGTCATGGCCCGCCGGGGCATTGATACCCTCCGTTACGGCCCCATGAAGCCCGTGGGACTCAAGGATCCCCGCACCGGGGAGGAGCCCTATGCGGTGGTGCAGCTGCGGCAGGACAATGCCGACGGCACTCTCTATAATCTGGTGGGCTTCCAGACCCATCTGGCCTTCGGCGAGCAGAAGCGCGTGTTCTCCATGATCCCCGCCCTCCGGGACGCGGAGTTCGTCCGCTACGGCGTGATGCACCGCAATACCTACATCAACTCTCCCGGTGTGCTGGATCGCTATTACCGGCTCATCGGCGAGGAGCGCATTTCCTTCGCCGGCCAGATGACCGGTGTGGAGGGCTATGTGGAATCCTGCGCCTCCGGTATGCTGGTGGGACTGGAGACCGCCGCCCGCCTACTGGGCATGGAGCCCCTGAACTTCCCTCAGGAAACCGCCATCGGTGCGCTGGGTCTGTATGTGAGCCGGGGCAGCGTGGGCGATTTCCAGCCCATGAACATCAACTTCGGCATCATTTCCCCGCTGGATTACCGGGTGAAGGGCAAGCGCAACAAGAACGCGGAGATTTCCCGCCGTTCTCTGGAAATCATTGACGAGATGGTGAAGGGCGAGGTGTGGACATGCGTATCCTGATCGATGCCATGGGCGGCGATAACGCCCCGGAGGCCGTCGTCCGGGGTGCTGCCGCTGCGGCGGCGGAATTCGGGGTCGATGTGGTGCTCATCGGACAGGAGGAGCGCATCCGCTCTGTCCTCAGCGCGGCCCATGTGCCCGAAGGCGGCCGTGTTTCCGTGGTGGACGCCCCGGAGGTGATCACCATGGAGGACGATCCGGCCACCGCTGTGCGCCGGAAGAAGAATGCCTCCATGTCCGTGATGCTGCAGATGCTCTCCCGGGGGGAGGGCGATGCAGCCATTTCCGCCGGCAGCACCGGCGCACTTCTCAGCGGCGCTACGCTGACGGTGCGGCGCATTCCCGGCGTGCGCAGAGCCTGCTTTGCGCCCGTGATCCCCAACGAGGGAAAGGGCCTGCTGCTGGCCGACTGCGGCGCAAACAGCGAGTGTACCCCCGAGTATCTGCTGCAGTTTGCCTATCTGGCTGACATCTATGCCCGGGAGGTCATGGGCATAGCCTCTCCCCGCATTGCGCTGCTGAATATCGGCGCGGAGGACAGCAAGGGCGGCGAGCTGCAGAAGCAGACCTTTGCCCTGCTGCAGGCGGAGAAGGAAGCCGGACGGCTGAACTTTGTGGGCAATCTGGAGAGCAGCGCTATCTTCTCCGGTGTGGCGGACGTGGCGGTTGCCGACGGCTTTGCCGGCAATGTGCTTCTCAAGTCTATTGAGGGTACGGCGAAGTTCCTCATGAGCCGGCTCAAGGCCGCCATGACGAAGAACACGAAAAACAAGCTGGCTGCTCTGGCGCTCCGGGACGATCTCGCTGCGCTCAAGGGTATGCTGGACGCTTCCGAGGTGGGCGGTACGCCTCTGCTGGGGCTGCGCAGATGCGTGATCAAGGCTCACGGCTCCAGCGATGAGCGGGCCATACGCAGCGCGGTGCTGCAGGCTGTGCGCTGCGCGGAGCGGGATGTGACCGGCATAATAGAAAAAAATATCGGCTTTATGCGGATAGAAAAGACACAAGAAGGAGAATAAACACAATGGTACTGGAAAAGATTCTTGACATGGTCGCGGAGCAGTTCCTGCTGGAGCGGGACACCATTTCCGCCAACACGGCTTTTGTGGCCGATCTGGGCGCGGACTCTCTGGACGTGGTGGAGCTCACCATGGCGCTGGAGGAGGAATTCTCTCTTCCCGACACGCCGGAGGACGCTCTCTCCGAGATCGTGACCATCGGAGATCTGGCTGCGTATGTGACGCGGGCCATGGAGTAAGCATGACGGAGCTGGAAGAAAAAATCGGCTATCGCTTTCATGACAGCCGCCTGCTTCAGACAGCCCTGACCCACTCCTCCTATGCCAATGAGAGCGGCGGGAGCGCCCTGTGCAACGAAAGACTGGAATTTCTGGGAGACAGTGTTCTGGGCTTCACCGTGGCCGATGCGCTCTACCGCCGCTTCGGCGCCATGCCTGAGGGCCGCATGACCCGGCTCCGCTCGGAGCTGGTCTGCGAGCAGTCCCTGCACCATGTGGCACTGGGTCTGGAGCTGGGACGCTATATGCGCCTGGGCCGGGGCATGGATCATAACGGAGGCCGGGAGCGTCCCTCCATTCTGGCGGACGCCGTGGAGGCGCTCATAGCCGCCCTTTATCTGGACGGCGGCTATGACGAGGCAAAGAAGTTCATCAGCAGCCGTCTGCTCTCTCAGCTGGGCGAGAAGGAGCCTCTCTATTTCAACGACGCCAAAACCGCCCTGCAGGAGCTGGTGCAGCAGCAGAGCGGCAGAAGTCTCAGCTATGAGCTGCTCTCCGAGAGCGGCCCCGACCACCTGAAGGTGTTTTCCGTGGAGGTGTGTCTCAACGGCAAGCCCATCGGCACCGGCAGCGGTCATTCCAAAAAGGAGGCTGAGCAGGCAGCCGCGGCGGTTGCGCTCAAGGCCATGCATCAAGAAAAATAAAGGCCCCCAAAAAGAATGCTGAGGAATTGCGGTGCTGCTTCGCACGGAAAGCGTCTGTGAAGCAACGCCCCAATTCCTCACTGTTTAGCAGTTTATGAAAACACAACACCGAATCCTCCCTCTCTTCATCCCCCATCTGGGCTGCCCGAACCAATGCGTGTTCTGCAATCAGAAGCGCATCTCCGGCAGCCTTTTTCCCGTTTCCGGGGAGGATGTACGCAGGGCGCTTCTGGCGCTGGGGGAGGAAAAGGACTATGAGCTTGCCTTCTACGGCGGCAGCTTCACGGCCATCTCAGCGGAGGAGCAGCGCGCGCTGCTGGAGGCGGCGCAGCCCTTCCGCCGCAGCGGGACGGTCACTGCCATCCGTGTTTCCACCCGTCCCGACGCCATTGATGCGCAGCGGCTCGCTCTTCTGCGGGAGATGGGCGTGACCACCGTGGAGCTGGGAGCCCAGTCCATGACGGAGGCGGTACTGCGCGCCTCCTGCCGGGGACACAGCGCCGCGGACGTGGAGCGCGCCGCTGCCATGGTGAAGGCTGCGGGCTTCCGGCTGGTGCTGCAGATGATGACGGGACTGCCCGGGGAAACGGAGGAGAGCTGCCTGCGCAGCGCAGAGCGGCTCATCGCCCTCCGACCCGATGCCGTGCGGATCTATCCCACGGTCGTCCTTCGCCACACGCCCCTTTATGACGCCCTTCTCCGGGGAGAGTATCGGGAGCACAGCGTGGAGGAGGCCGTCTCGCTCTGCGCCCGGCTGCTGCCCCTGTTTGAAGCGGCGGGCATTCCCGTTATCCGTCTGGGGTTGAACCCTACGGAGGAGCTCTCCGGCGGGGAGGCCGTGGGGGGCGCCTACCACCCGGCGCTGGGCGAGCTGGTCTACAGCCGCTGTCGGCGGAACGAGTGCGAGGCGCTGCTGCAGGGTGCGGAGGAGGGAAGCCGCGTCAGCATTTTCGTGCCGGCGACGCTCCTTTCTCAGTACATCGGGCAGAAACGCTGCAATGTGCTGTGGCTGCAGGAGAAATTTCGCCTGCGTGAGCTGAAAATCCGGCCGAATTTGCCGGATTCCGAAGAAAAAGTCCGCATAGTGATTGCAAAATAACACAAACAGGAGTACAATAACCTGTCAGACTTTTATCATCAGAGGTAACAGTTCAGTGTACTTAAAAGCATTGGAGCTGCAGGGCTTCAAATCATTTCCCGAGAAGACCCGCATCAGCTTTGAGCGGGAGGTCACGGCCATCGTGGGCCCCAACGGCAGCGGCAAGTCCAATATCTCCGACGCGCTGCTCTGGGTCATGGGTGAACAGCGCACCCGCGCCCTCCGGGGCGGCAAGATGGAGGACGTGATCTTCGGCGGCACCGAGAAGCGCAGCCCCATGGGCTTCGCACAGGTGACGCTGGTGCTGGATAATACCGCCAGGATCTTCGATCGGGATACGGATGAGATCAGCATCTCCCGCCGCTATTACCGCAGCGGTGAGAGTGAATATACCATCAACCGGGAAAACGTCCGTCTCCGGGATGTGACCGAGCTCCTTATGGACACGGGTCTCGGCCGGGACGGCTATTCCATCATCGGACAGGGCCGCATCGCGGAGATCGTGTCAGCCAAGTCCACCGACCGCCGGGAGATCTTCGAGGAGGCGGCGGGCATTTCCCGCTCCCGCTACCGCACGGAGGAGTCCGAGCGCCCTCTGGAGCGCACGGAGGAGAATCTGGTGCGCATCGGCGACAAGATTGCCGAGCTGGAGCTGCAGCTGGAGCCTCTGCGAAAGCAGTCGGAAACGGCGAAGAAATATCTGCTGCTCCGGGACGAGCTGCGAATCCGGGAAATCTCCCTGTGGATGGAGAATCTGGACAGGCTCCATGATCAGAGCGAGGGACTCCGCGCCGACTATGATTCCGCGCTCAGAAAGCGCGATGAGAGCAGGCAGCTGCTGGATACGCTCTATGCCGCCGCCGAGGAGCTCCGGGAGAGTATGCGCGGCTGTGAGCTCGCCATGGAAGAGCTGCGCACGCGGCAGCGGGAAGAGGAGGCGGGAGCCTCCGCGCTGGAGAGCGAGAGCGCCGTGCTGCGAACGAATATCGAAAACACCGACGCCGCCGTGGAGCGGCTGGAGCGCGAGCTGGGATAGCTGTCCGGCCGCGCCGATGCTCTGCAGGAGCAGATCGAAAGCCACACGGCCCGCCTTTCCGCCATCGGCGAGGAGCTGCTGGAGCTGGGACTCCGGGAGCGGACGCTGCGGCAGGAGAGCGAAGAGACCGAAA
>JAGHSH010000207.1 GCA_018065965.1 Candidatus Apopatocola equi | reverse complement strand
GGCGGCGCTCTGACCCATCTCCAGTCCTTCAGTGGAAACGGCGGCGTGGGCCGCCCCGGCGGGGTCAAAGAGGGTCACGGTCTCCCCTGCGCGGAGAGAGAAGTCCGTGTGGGCATAGTCGCCCTGCCGGTTTTTCCCGTCGCAGAATACCAGCATCCGCTCTCCGCTGCCCAGCCGCGCCCCGTCGGGGAAGACCCAGCCGCCGCTGTTTTTGTCGGAGAGCCGCCAGCCGGAAAGCTCAATGTCCGCCGTGCCGGCATTTTCCAGCTCTACCCAGTCGCCGAAGTCCCCGTCCTCGTCCGGCACCATGGCTGTGTTCACGCAGCAGACCTCACTGATGCGGAGAAGCGTGTCGGCATAGGGGGAGCGGGTGGGCTCGGGAGTGGGTACGTTCTCCGGCTCCGGGGCGGAGGTAACGGCAGCGGGCGCCTCCGTGGGTGCGGGACTCTCCGCTTGCTCCGAGCGGCTCCGCAGGAAAAAGAGCAGTCCGCAGACTGCCAAAGCGGCCAGAAGAAGGGGAAGCGGGAAACGCTGCCCCTTTGTATGTTTATGTGCGT
Source organism: Candidatus Apopatocola equi (assembly GCA_018065965.1). GTDB lineage: Bacteria > Bacillota > Clostridia > Oscillospirales > Oscillospiraceae > Apopatocola > Apopatocola equi. The sequence continues at coordinate 3,166 of JAGHSH010000207.1, read as the reverse complement.
TTCGTTTTGTTGCCATGCAGAGCTCCTGATCTCCGGTGCAGACCGGAAAAGATGTTAGATCTATTTTACACGCTTTTCCGCTCTTTTTCAAGAGCGTTGACAAAAACCGGGGCGTTCGATATAATACTGAGGCATAACAAATCTGGTTAGAAAGGCGGCGGAGAGAGCCATGCAGAGTCAGAAACAGTATATCTATTCCGTGATCCTCCATGCGCCGCCCCACATCACGGCTGCGCAGCTGCTGCAGCTCTGCCGCCGGGAAAAGGCCGATCTGGCCATGGGTACGGTGTATCGTAACCTTTCCGCCCTCTGCGAGGAGGGGAAGCTCCGCTGCATCGAGACGCCCGGTATACCCGCAATCTACGATACCACCCTCACGCCCCATGAGCATATCATCTGCCGCCGCTGCGGCAGCGTCCGGGACGTGCAGCTTCCCTTTGCCCTGGACTCCCTGCTCACCGAGGCGGCCGGGGAAGAGCTCACGGACTATTCCCTCACCATGGGCTGCATCTGCCCCTCCTGCCGGGCGCGGGCAGAGAACGAAAAATAAAAAGAACAGGCACAGACCCTCCTCCCTGCGGGGAAACGGTCTGTGCCTGTTCTTTTTTTATCCCGGAAAATCCGGGGGGAATACATTTCGCTCGGCACGGTAGAGCATGATGCCGCGATTCAGAACGGCAGTGAGCCGCAGCTCTCCGCGGAGGCCCTCCGGCAGCAGGAAGTAATCGCCCGGTGCGCAGAGCAGGTACACGCTCCCCTCATATTCCTCATAGGAGGAGAAGTCGGTCGTATCGCCCCAGCAGAAGAATCCGCCGTAGTAATGGCCGTCGTTCCAGCAGGGAGCAAGCATGGGAATGCCGTTCCATACGATGTCCCGGTAAATGTGGTTTCTGTCCAGCGCCCGCTGGACCCGGACGCTGCAGAAGGCGGCGGTGTCGCTGGAGAGCGAATAATACACCACCGGGGCGTCCAGCGGGGTACAGTACGCCGCAAGATCCGCCCGGAACTGCCCGTCGTTCCCGGCCTGAAAGACGGCGGCGTCGCCGGAGAGGCAGTGGAGGAGCAGAGCAGCGCCCAGCAGCGGCGGAGCCAGCAGCCGGATCCGCTCGGAGAGGGGAGCGAGCATGGCGGGGAGACAGAGTATGCAGCAGAGCAGCAGCACGATGGAGTAGCGCAGCTCGGTCTCTCCGCTGGCGGTGTAATAATCCACGGAAAAGGCCAGTATGGCGCAGTTCCAGAGGAAGAGAAAGCCGGGCAGCTCCTCCTTCCCGGCCTGTTCGCGGAGCAGGGCGCGGAGGGAGCGGACGGCGCCGCTGATGCCTGCGCACAGCAGCAGCACCGAGGCGGCAATGCCGCCGAGGGCCGGCACGCCGTCGAGGCTGAGGATCACCGCATCCCCCGGGAAAGCGCCGCAGAGGAGGAAAAAGCCATCCAGCAGCGCCTGCAGATTCTCCGAGAGCCCGGAGGCGTCGCAGAAATGCAGGCCGCTCTCGGCGGTGGTGAAGCCCAGCAGCCCCTGCGCCGCCCACTTGCCCGCCAGAGAAAAGACAAGGCAGAGCAGCGGGAGCAGAACGCTGCGCCCTCCGGTGCCGTTCAGCAGGGCAAAGAGAAGCATCGGAACGAGAAGGATCATGCTCAGATATACGCCGCGGCTCAATCCGGAGAGAAAGCAGAGCGCCGCTGCGCCCGCTGCCGTAAGCCATGCACTGCGCCCCCGACTCGCCTTCAGCCAGGGCAGAAGAACGGCAAAAAAGATCACAAAGAGGCCAAGATAATACCCCGCACCGCTGAGCATACAGCTGAAATAGCTCAGGTCGTTGTTGGGGTTATAATTCCGTATCCACGGGCAGAGCAGCGCACAGAGCCCCAGCAGCCGCTCCGGGAGCTCAGCGCCCAGTCCCCGCAGTGTGCGGGCAGCGAGCAGCAGCAGACAGAGCAGCAGCAGAATATCGCAGCAGGCAAAGGCAGGAAACAGCCCCATGCCAAGCCGGATGAGAAGCGAAGCGGGCAGCACCGGCCCGTCCAGATGCAGCATGGTCGTGTCCGCCCAGCGCTCGGGCATCAGCCTTTTCTGCTCCGCCATGACCGCCGCCCGGAGATAATCGGAGGAGGAATCGTAGTCTGCCCTTGCCGGGAGCATGGTCGCGTTATAAATGCAGAGCACGGTGAACTGTGCCAGCAGCAGCGCCAGCAGAAAGAGTGCGGCGACCCTTCTTCCGGGACTCAGCGCCCTCCAGTCTGCCTTCAGCTCTTCCAAACAGATTTTCAAGGCAGCTCCCTCCTTTCGACAGGGACAGTATACTGACTTGTGCCGCACTTTGCAAGAGACAATCGGAATAGAACCACTGCACAAAAAATGCGGGAAAGTTTTGTGCGTACGAAACGGAAACAGGGGTTGATATCTTCCCATGCATGTATTATACTGTAAATGCATAGCAAAACGGCTTTTTTGTCATAATAAGGAGGAACCAACATGTTAGGTCAGAAAGAAAACTTCCTGCGCATGCTCGACGGCCAGATGCCCGAGTACGTTCCCTGCCCCCGCTTCGGTGCCGGCGCTCCCCTGACTGCTTTTAACGAGCCCTCCATTCTGGGCGATTTCCGTGGCCCCAAGGGCGGCTACGATCCCTGGGGTGTTCACTTCGTTTCCAATGCCGAGACCAATTTCGCCCCTCTGCCCGAACCCGGCAACTTCATTCTGGAGGACGTGACCAAGTGGGAAGAGGTCATCAAGTGCCCCGAGCGCTTCAAGCCCGGCAACTGGGACTGGGAAAAGGCTGCCGCCGATGATAAGGCCAAGCTGAAGTACAATCCCGAGACCACCCTGTTCATGAGCAAGGGCTATGACGATTTCTTCCAGCAGTTCATCGGCATGATGGGCTTCACCAACGGCCTCTGCGCCCTCTATGAGGAACCCGAAGCCGTCCACGCCCTGCTGGACTACATGTGCGACTCCGTGGTGGACATCACCAAGAACGTGCTGCACTACTACAAGCCCGAGGCCTACTACATCCTCGATGACTCCGCCTCCAAGTACACTCCTTTCGTGGGCCGCGAGATGTTTGAGGAGTTCTTTGTGCCCCGCTACAAGAGAACGCGGGATCTGGTCCGCTGCGAAGGCATCTCCATCTTCTACCACAACTGCGGCCGCTGCGAGGATCTGCTT
>JAGHSH010000237.1 GCA_018065965.1 Candidatus Apopatocola equi | reverse complement strand
CGGGAAAGGTAGCGCAGATGGCGGACAGAACGGTTTCCAGGTGTCCCTCCTGCTCCAGAAAGCGGAGCAGATTACTGTCCGCTCCGTTTTCCAGAAAGAGAGCGGAAAACAGCCGCGGTTCTTCCTTGGCGAAACGGAGAAAGGACATTCCAAATCCCTTGAAGGGCGGGGTCATAGCCAATCCCTGCCGCGCATAGCCGTCGTAAATATCCCGGATGCTCTCCAGCGCAGCCTCCCGCAGCGCTTCCATGGAGGAGAAATGCGTGAAGATCGATGAAGGGGCAATATTCAGCTGCGTGCCGAGAGCCCGGGCTGTCAGCGAGGAAAGACCCCGGAACCGGATCAGCTCCACTGAGGCATTGATGACCTGCTGACGGGTCTTTTTTGGCTTAGGCGGCATCAGCTCCGGCCTCCTTCCCTTACTTCCTGTACAGTACACCGTCTCACAAAGCGGGGACCTTCTTCTCCGAGAATGCCCATAGGCGCAAAACCGCACTTTTCCAATACCCGCTGAGAGGCAGCGTTATCGGGCTCGGTTTCCGCTTCCACGGCTTTCACGCTCCCCTGCGAGAGCGCCCACTCACACATGGCGTTCACAGCCTCGGTCATGTAGCCCCGGTTCTGATAGGACTCTTGGGTTCCATAGCCAATCTCAACGCTGCTCTGCAGGCCCTTGAAGCAGAGATCGCCTACACAAGCTCCGTCTTCCCGGCGCTCCATGACCCAAATGCCGCTGAAGGCACGGTCGCGCTGATTCTCCCGGCTCAGGTCGAGCATCTCCCCATAGGCCTGCTTGAGCTCCGCGGAGGGTGCGGCGGCGATGACTTCCTCCATCTCGCGGTCAGTGAGAAGACGGATGCGAAGCCGCTCGGTCTCCACCAGGGCCGGACGGTACTGTCCCTGGGCAAAAATGCGCTCAAAGCCCAGCTTCCGATAGAGGTAATTGGTAACGGGATTGCGCTGATCTACGTTCAGACTTGCTCTGTACCCCGATGCAAGGATATCGTTCTTTACGGCGTTTACGGTTTTTTCCGCAAGCCCCTGACCCCGCCAGGCATCCCGGGTATACACAGCGCTTATGCGCATGCAGGTATCGGTATCCTTCCCCCGACGGGCCATGGAAACGATGTGTCCGTCCCGGCGGATTACCCGGAAGTTTGCATAGTCCCGGATGTCCTCGGGCTTGCCCATGTCCTCCTCCAGACCGCAGTCCTTCGCAAAGCGGACAAGGCAGTCGTGAAGCTCATAAATGTCCTCTGCGCAGGCAGGCTCTGTTTCTTCGTCCGTGGGAGCTGTGAGCACACCGCACTCCATGTAGTCCATAGCCAGCGCTTCGTAATATTCCGGCTGACCCGCTGCACTCATGCAGGCACAGAAAGCGGCGCCGGTCTCCTCATCGCAGAGCACACTGCCGATCTCGTATCCGCCGCCAAGGAGCGATTCGATCAACTCGCCGAGCAGCTCCTTTGAGCCGAGGAGCATCATGTTATAGGGGACGGGCTTGAGACAGAGCAGCGTTCTGCTCCCCTCGGTGACCGCTGCGGCATAGTTCCGCTTGTCGGTCTTACCCATGGCGGGGGCGTCCAAATAGAAAAAGCCGCTCCGGAGCGGGAAAGCGTCCAATACCGCTTTGTGCTCCTCCAGCATATCTGCCGGATTTTCATAGAATCTGATCATAATGCTGCCTCGCTTTCCTGCTCCGGGTAAAACAATGTTTTTCAAACGCCCGTTCATAATTGAGAGTATAGCATCTGACGAAGAAAAGTCAAGCAAAGGGGATTTTCTCTTCGGATTTTCTTGACAAAGTACATGGATTCGTATAATATTCCTAAAGAGCAGAGCGTTCCGCTCTGTTCTTTTT
>JAGHSH010000109.1 GCA_018065965.1 Candidatus Apopatocola equi | reverse complement strand
CACCAGGGCTCGAAGAAATTGAGAACGGTCAGCTTCTTCCCGGCAAAACAGCCCGCATCCCATTCGCTGCCCTCCCGGTCGGTGGTGGCAAAATAGAAGGCGGAGACATACTCCGTCTCCGGCTCACAGTTGGGAACCTCCGGTGCGGCCGAAGGGGCAGGGGCGGTCTCCGCCGTCCGGCTGCAGCCGCAGAGCAGGAGAGAGAAAAGCAGGAAAAACAGCAGGGCCTTTTTCATGGGGGCGCACCTCCGTTGATTTTGGAGTCATTGTACCACAGCGCGGCGCTTTTGGAAAGTGGCCGGGGATAAAAATCGATGCTTCCGCACAAGTGCGTCTTGTATTTCGGGGATTCCTGTAGTATGATACAAAAGATAAAAACTGTAGAAAAAGGGAGGTCATGCGGTTGGATACCCCTTACGCTATTGAGATGCTTCACATCACCAAGCGTTTCCCCGGTATCGTTGCCAACGATGACATCACTCTCCAGCTTCGCAAGGGCGAGATCCACGCCCTGCTGGGAGAAAACGGAGCCGGAAAGTCCACACTGATGAGCGTGCTCTTCGGCCTCTATCAGCCGGAGGAGGGCGAGATCCGCAAGGACGGCAAGGCGGTGCGCATCAGCAACCCCAACGACGCCACTGCCCTGGGCATCGGTATGGTTCACCAGCACTTCAAGCTGGTGGAGTGCTTCTCCGTTCTGGACAACATCATTCTGGGTGTGGAGCCCGTGAAGAACGGCCTGCTGCAGAAGGAGGAGGCCCGCAAAAAGGTGCTGGCGCTCTCCGAGCAGTACGGTCTGCGGGTAGACCCCGACGCCATCATTGAGGATATCACCGTCGGTATGCAGCAGCGCACCGAGATCCTCAAGATGCTCTACCGGGAAAACGAGATCCTCATCTTCGACGAGCCCACCGCCGTGCTGACGCCGCAGGAGATCGAGGAGCTTATGCAGATCATGCGGAATCTGGCCGCCGAGGGCAAGAGCATCCTCTTCATCTCCCACAAGCTCTCCGAGATCATGGCCGTGGCAGACCGCTGCACGGTGCTGCGCAAGGGCAGGTATATCGGCACGGTGAACACCGCCGAGACTACCCCCGAGGCACTCTCCGCCATGATGGTGGGACGCAGCGTCAGCTTCCATGTGGAAAAGAAGCCCCACGCTCCCGGCGAGACCGTGCTGGAGATCGAGAATATGTCCGTGGCCAGCAAGCTCCACAAGACCGACGCCGTGCGCAATGTTTCGCTGAAGGTACGCGCCGGCGAGATCGTCTGCCTTGCGGGCATCGACGGCAACGGCCAGACGGAGTTCGTCTACGGCCTGACGGGTCTTGAGCCTGTCCGCAGCGGCAAGATCACCCTCAGCGGCAAGGACATCACCCATGCCTCCATCCGCCAGCGCAGCGTTATGGGCATGAGCCACATTCCCGAGGACCGTCACAAGCACGGTCTGGTGCTGGATTATTCTCTGGAGGACAACATCGTCCTGCAGCGCTACTTTGAGCCGGAGTTCACCGGCAAGGGCGGCTTCCTGCGCCGTAAGAACATCCGCGCCTACGCCGAACGGCTCATCGAGCAGTATGACGTGCGCAGCGGTCAGGGCCCTGTTACCGCCGCCCGGGCCATGTCCGGCGGCAACCAGCAGAAGGCCATCATCGCCCGGGAGATCGACCGGGATCCCGAGCTGCTGGTGGCCGTGCAGCCCACCCGCGGTCTGGACGTGGGCGCCATCGAGTATATCCACAAGCAGCTGGTGGCACAGCGGGACGCGGGCAAGGCTGTGCTGCTGGTGAGCCTGGAACTGGACGAGGTCATGGATGTGCCCGACCGTATCCTTGTGATGTATGAGGGCGAGATCGTGGGCGAGCTGGATCCCAAGACCGCCACGGAGGAAGAGCTGGGCCTTTACATGGCCGGCGCGAAGAGAGATGAGGTGAAGCCGTGAAGAAGCTGATGAAAAAGGATTCCGTCCAGTCTCTGATCGCCTCTCTGCTCTGCGTTCTCATGGGCGTGTTTCTGGGCTATGTGGTGCTCCTCTGCATCAACCCCCGGGGCGCCTCCGATGCGATCATCGCCGTGCTCAAGAACTTTATGACCTACTCCAAGACCAGACTGCGGCTGAAGAATTTCGGCGGTACGCTGGTCAAGACCGCTCCCCTGCTCATGTGTGCGCTGAGCGTGCTCTTTGCCTATAAGGCGGGTCTGTTCAACATCGGCGCTGCCGGTCAGTACTGCATCGGCATCTGCGCCTGCCTGTATGCCGCGCTGGCGTGGGGCTGGAGCTGGCTGCCCTGCATGCTTTTTGCCATGCTCTGCGCTGCCGCGTGGGGCGCCCTGCCCGGCATCCTCATGGCCTACTGCAATGTGAACGTGGTCATTTCGGGCATCATGCTCAACTGGATCGGCCTGTATCTGACAAACGTCATCCTCTCGGGGGTGAAGGAGAGCACCAGCCCCTATACCTACCACATTACCTCCAACGCGCCTCAGGCGCTCCTCCCCACCCTGGGACTGGACAGGCTCTTTGCCGACAACGCCAAGGTGACGCTGGCCATCCCGCTGGCGATCCTTATGGCCGTTCTGGTGTCTGTGGTGCTGGAAAAGACCCGCTTCGGCTATGAGCTCCGGGCCACCGGCTCCAACAAGAATGCCGCCAAGTACTGCGGCATGGCCGAGAAGCGCAACATCGTTCTCACTCTCGTCATTGCCGGCGCGCTGGCCGGTATGGGCGCGGCCATGCTCTATCTCACCGACTTTGAGCAGTGGCAGTGCACCACTTCCTCGGTTCCCGGCATGGGCTTTTCGGGCATCGCCGCCACCTTCCTGGGCGGTCTGAGCCCCATCGGCTCCATTCTTTCCAGTTACTTTATCCAGCACATCACCTCCGGCGGCGCGTATGTGGACAAGACCATGTACTGCTCTCAGATCTCCGATCTGATCTCCTCCCTCATCATTTATCTCTGCGGCTTCGTACTCTTCATCAAGACGGGCATCAACAAACGCATTGACAAAGCCGAGGAGAAGGCCGCCAAAAAGGCGCTTGAAACCGGGAAGGGAGGCAAAACGGAATGACACTGCTGATCCAATATACGCTGATCTTCTCCTCCGTGCTGCTGCTGGTGGCACTGGGCGGCTGCTTCTCCGAGCACTCCGGCGTGATCAACCTGGGTCTGGAGGGCATCATGGTCATCGGCGCTCTGGGCGGCGCTCTGATGATGCGCTATGCGCCCGCCGGTCTGCCTCCCTTTGCACTCATCCTGCTGGTGCTGCTCTCTGCCGTAGTGGCCGGTACGCTCTATTCGCTGCTGCTGGCCGTTGCCTGTATCTTCTTCAGTGCCGACCAGACCATCGTCGGCACCGCCATGAATATGCTCGGCACCGCCGGAGCGACCGTTCTGGTCAAGGCCATCAACACCGCCGCCAACCCCGACGATGTAAGCTCTACCATCCAGTATGTGGAGCAGAAGAAGGCCTTTATCGTCCGCATGGGCTCCTTTGAATTCAACTGGTTCATGATCATTGCCGTCATCGCCCTCATCGTTGCCTATGTGGTGCTCTACAAGACCCGCTTCGGTCTGCGGCTCATGGCCTGCGGCGAGCATCCCCAGGCGGCCGACTCCGTGGGCATCAATGTATATAAGATGCGGGTGTGGGGCGTGCTGATCTCCGGTATGTACGGCGGCCTCGGCGGCATCTGCTACATCCTCGCGGGCGTCAGCGAGTGGAAGTTTGAAAACGGCGTGGCCGGCTTCGGCTTCCTGGCTCTGGCTGTTATGATATTCGGCAACTGGAAGCCTCTGAATATCGCCGGCGGCGCTCTGCTGTTCGGTCTGTTCAAGTGCATCGCCTCCTCGTACTCCACGCTCGACATCAACTGCGACGGCGTCTACGCTCTCGCCAAAGCGTGCATCAGCTCCGATGCGTACCGGCT
>JAGHSH010000074.1 GCA_018065965.1 Candidatus Apopatocola equi | reverse complement strand
AAGGCTTCTGCCGCAGATCGCGGCAGAAGCCTTTTTTCAGCTGAGCTCGCCCCGGAGATTCTGCTCCATAAGGGTGCGTACTTTCTCAACGGGCAGTCCCAGACTGAACAGATAGATGAGCTTGGTCATGGCGGCCTCAGTGGTCATATCCCGTCCGGAAACGGCGCCGATGTCGCTCAGCGCCTTGCTGGTCTCGTAGGCGCCCAGCGTCACGGTGCCCTGCATACACTGGGAGCAGACCACGATCAGCGAGCCGTTGCCGTAGGCCTTGCGGATGATGGGGATCAGCTCGCCGCTGCTGGAGCTGGGAACATTGCCCGCCCCGAAGGTCTCCAGCACCACGCCCCGGAGCCGCTCGGTCATGATCGGCTCGAAGAGCCCCAGCTGAATGCCGGGAAAGAGCTTGAGGATGCCCACGTTCACCTGCTCCATAGGATGGAAGGCGAAGGCGCCCCGCACCTTCGGCGCTCCGTCGGGATGAGCATATTCGATCTTGATGCCCACCCGCCCCAGCGGCGGGAAGTTGGGAGAGGTGAAGGCCGCAAAGCGGTCGGAGGAGAGCTTGGTACTGCGGCAGCCCCGCAGGAGCTGACCGTCAAAGTAGATGCAGACCTCCCGCACGGCGCCCTCTGCAGCGATGAGCACCGCAGAAACGATGTTGCTGCCGCCGTCGGAGCGCAGCTCACAGAGGGGGATCTGCGCCCCCGTAAAGACCACGCTTTTGTCGAGGTTCTCCAGCATGAAGCTCAGCGCGGAGGCAGAGTAGGACATGGTGTCGGTGCCGTGGAGCACCACAAAGCCGTCGAAGCGGTGGTGATTCTCCGCCACGGTGCGGCCGATGGCGTTCCACTCGGGTATGGCCATGTTGCTGGAATCCAGCAGGGGGTCGAACTGAATGACCTCCAGCTCCGGCATGCCGGGCTTATGCAGATCGGCAATGGCGGCCAGATCGTCCTCAAAGCGGTGCCGGGCGGGGATATAGCCCTTGTCGCTGGGCACCATGCCGATGGTGCCGCCGGTATAGATGATGCAGACGCGTTTTGCCATGCCGCTTTACTTCTTGCCGAAGCTGCTCAGCAGCGATTCCAGCAGCTCGCCGCCGCCGGAGGAGGAACTGCTGCCGCCGCCCAGAAGAGAACCCAGCAGACCTTCCTTGCCGGAGGAATCGGAGGTCTTGCTCAGCAGGGAGGAGAGAATGGTGGAGAGCTCCAGCGGCTCCCCCTTGAGGATGCCCATGGCAGTCTTTTTCGTCTCGGTATCGGCGGCGCGGTAGAGCTCTACCAGCTTCTTTTCCGTGGCGGTGAGCTTCACTTCCCCGGCGTCGGCCTTTTTGGCGGCTGTCTTGGCAGCAGTGGTCTTGGCGACTGTCTTGGGGGCGGCCTTCGCGGATTTATAGGTGGATTCCTTTGCGGCGTTGATCAGAGAGCTCTGGGTCACACCTGTGGCGCGGGCGATCTCCCGGAGCACAGCCTGCGTCAGCTCCAGTTCGCCGCGCTCGGCCTTGCTGATCTCAGCGGCCTCCAGACCCTTGATCTTCCTTGCCAGCTGCTCCTGCGTCAGACCCGCAGCCGTGCGGGCTTCCCGGATCAGCGGCCCGATTTTGTTAGCCATAGCAATTCTCTCCCTTACAGGTTGTTTTTCAACATTTTACCACAGAATTCCGCCTTTTACAAGAACCCGGGCGAAAAAGAGCGGGGGAGAGGGGGCGGCGCTTGCAGGACGGGGTGCGCTGTGATATACTGGAAAAAACAAGGCGAGGAAGGAGAAAACCGTGAAGGCACGCTACATTCCCCGCATCGATCTGCACGATGCGCTGGAGCTGAAAAACGCCCTGCCGCTGAGCACGCCCTATGTGGTGTATATCGACCCCTGCGATACCTGCAACTTCCGCTGCAAGTTCTGCCCCTCGGGAAACACGGCGCTGATGAAAAAGACCCGGGGACGCTGTCACGGCCCCATGGACTACGCCGTCTACCGGGACATTATCGATTCCCTCGCCGAGTTTGAGGAGAAGGTGCGCGTGGTGCGTCTCTACAAGGAGGGCGAACCGCTGCTCAACCCCCGCTTTGCGGACATGGTGGCCTATGCCAAGACCTCCGGAAATTGCCTGCGGGTGGACACCACCACCAATGCTTCCCTGCTGACGCCGGAGCGCAGTCTGGAGATCATCGAGGCCGGACTGGATCGGCTCAATATCTCCGTGGAGGGCGTGAATGCGGAGCAGTACCGGGAATTTTCCTCCTATAAGCTGGACTATGAGCGCTTTGTGGAGAACATTGCCTTTTTCCACGCCCATAAAAAGCAGTGCGAGATGAACATCAAGATCAACGGCGATAACCTCACACCGGCGCAGGAGGAGCAGTTCTACGCCGACTTCGGTGATATCACCGACGGCATCTCCGTGGAGCGCACCATTGAATACTGGCCCAAGTACAAGGAGATGGCCGTGACGGTGGACGAGGGCGTGAGCCTTCTGGGCGGCCGATCCGGTGAGGTGCAGGTCTGCCCCTATGTGTTCTATGAAATGTGCATCAATTCCGACGGCAGCTATTCCCTCTGCCGCTTCGACTGGAATCACGCCATGCTGCTGGATCAGCACGTGGGCGGCCGACCCACGCCGAAGAAGATCTGGGACTGCATCGCCCTCTGGGGCTTCCAGCAGCGCTTCCTGCGCCGGGAACGCAAGCTGCTGAGCGTACTGAGCTGCCCGAGCTGCGGCATCCTCAAGCAGGGCGTGCCGGAGGATCTGGATCCCTATGCGGAGGAGATCCTTGAGAATATGTGAAAAAGGTTCGCTGCAAAAGCTGCAGCGAACCTTTTTTGATATGTTCGGTTTCTCCCCACGGCGTGGGGACGAACTTCGGCCCCCCTCATTCTCTTTCCCGGCAGAAAGGACGGATTGCCGCGTCGCTTTGCTCCTCGCAATGACAGGGGGGGGACGTAGGCACCTCAGCGCCAGATCTCGCCGTCCAGACGGGCACGGAGCCGGTTCTCCTCATCGCTGTAGAGCGCTTTGTACTGCTCCTCGCCGACCTCGCAGCGCCAGAATTCGGGGGCGCTGTCCCCCCAGAGACTGAGCAGGCAGGAAAAGCGGTTGTTCCGGAAGCTGCAGTCGTTGAAGAACAGGTGGTCGCTGCAGGACGCCAGCAGTAAATTCTCGGAGAGGTTCTCCTCAATGCTGCAGTCCTGCGCGGAAATATAACTGCACTCCTGCAGGGAAAGCGGCTGGAAAGCACCCGTGTTCCGGAGGGTAACGCCGTCGAGCATCACGCTCTGGCAGACTGCAAACGACGCGCCGCCTGCGGAGCAGTCACGGATAAGGGTGTCCCGCAGCGTAATGCCGTAGCAGCCGCTGGCTCTCACGCCTGTTGACCCGCAGCCGAAAAGCTCGCACCCTTCCATGTAAACGCTGCCGCTGTTCTCCAGTGCAATGACCTAGGCAGAGCAGGCGTCGGTGCTCTGGGTGTGCCCCACGGTCAGACCCCGCAGCTGCAGGGCATAGCTGTTCTCCAGCGTCAGCACCGGGACGGTGCGGGGCGTGGCGAGGATGCGCACCGCACCGCTCTCCCCGCTCTCGGAGGCGATCACGCAGTCCCAGAGGCTGCTGAGCACCAGCGTGTGCTCGCCCACCTCCGGATAGGTGGCGGGACGGAAATAGCAGTAATCAAAAAAGTCGGGACTGGCTGCGGAGAGATTGTACTCGCCGTCCGCAAGGAGGATCACCGTTTCGGGAGCGATGGCATGAAGCAGCTCGTCCACGGTCTCTACGTGTACCACGGAAAACTCCGCCGTGTCCACATTGCCGTCGGTGGCATAGGGAATATACTGCTGCGGATAGAAAATGTCGCCGTCGGTGGCATATAAAAGCCCGGGATCCGCCTCGGGAGTCGGCGCTTCGGCAGACCGGGAGGCAGAGCATGCCGCCAGCAGCAGAAAGAGGGCGGCAATCAGGAAAGGAATGGTGGCTCTGTTCTTTTTCATATCCGACACTCCTTACAGAATGTATTCATAGAGATAGAAGTCCGTCTGCCCGGCGTTGGAGGTATACCAGCTCGCCTCTCCGCGCCGGAGGAAGCCCAGCTTCTCATAGAGCCGGTGTGCGGGCGTGTTGGATGCGAGAGCGTCCAGCCGCACGGCGAGCTTCTGCTGCAAGCGGGCCATGGCGAGGATCTGGCGCAAAAGAGCCTGTGCCAGTCCGGTTTTCGGCCGCAGGGGGTCGGTGCAGAGCAGATGCACCACCGCCACCTGATCGTCGGCAGCCTCCACGCCCCAGGGGAAGCCGTGGAAGTCCTCCTCCTGGAAGGGTGTGACCGCGGCGGCAGCCAGAATCGCTCCGTCCTCTTCAGCGAAGTACATACAGCCGTTTCGGATGTGAGTCTGCAGCTTTTCATCACTGGGATGCAGACCGTAGACCCAGCGGCAATACTCCGCCATGGTTTCCGAACGGTCGATCACATGGCGGTAGAAGGCGGCCAGACGGGGGAAATCACTCTGCTGTGCCTGAATCAGTTCCATGACAGGTCTCCTTTTCTGTTTCTGAGGGTAGTGTATCAGGTTTCGCTCTCCATGGCAACCGGAAAATAGCAAGGCCCTCCGCAGCGATCCCTTCAGCGGAGGGCCTTTCAGAAAGAAAGGAGGATGGCACGAAGCGTGAGAACTGCTTCATGAGCAGAGGATACCACAGCGGCGAGAGGAACATAAGCCCCCGGGGAGCAAAAAAGAAGAGGGAAAGAATTGTGCATTTTTTTATCCCCCCGGGGAGCTTGTACAGCGGGTGAGATATTCTTACAATAGGCCTATGAACCCGGACGGACTTCCTGAATCCCCGCGCCGGAGAATACGCGTCAAAGGAGAAAAGAATATGCATATGGCAGATGCGCTGCTGGCCCCGGGCGTAGCAGCAACGATGTATGCAGCCACTGCGGCAGTCACGGGAGTATCCGCTGCCAGACTGAAGAAAGATGAGAATCCGGCCAAGCTGCCCACCATGGCCGTCACGGCGGCACTGGTATTTGCCGGGCAGATGATCAACTATACCATTCCCGGCACCGGCTCCTCGGGCCATATGTGCGGCGGCCTGCTGCTCTCTGCACTGCTGGGCCCGCAGGCGGGCTTTCTCTCCATGGTGGTCATTCTTGCCATCCAGTGCCTTTTCTTTGCCGACGGCGGCTTGATGGCACTGGGCGCGAACTGCTGGAACATGGCCTTTTACGGTTGCTTTGTCGGATATTATCTGATCTGGAAGCCCATCATGCACAGCAGCCTCTTTTCCAAACTGGGGGAGAAGCAGGCGCTCCGCTCGAAAATCGCCGCCGCCTCCATTCTCGGCTGCGTACTCACGCTGCAGCTGGGCGCTTTCTCCGTGGTGGTGGAAACCTCTCTTTCCGGCATCACCGCCCTGCCCTTCGGCGCTTTTGCGGCGCTCATGTAGCCCATCCATCTGGCCATCGGTCTGGTGGAGGGTCTGGTGACCGCAGCTGTGCTGATCTTCGTGGCGGAGGCCAGACCTGAGCTGCTGACGGAGCTGAACGCCGGGGAAAACAGCGGCAGGTTCAGCCTGAAGAAAACCGTTGCGGTGCTGGCCGCTGCGGTCGTGCTGGTGGGCGGGCTTCTCTCCCTCTTTGCCAGCGGCAACCCCGACGGTCTGGAATGGTCGCTCTTCGGCAATGCCGAGGCCGGCTACAGCGAGAACATGGCGCTGGACGAGGAGGCCTACGGCGTGGAGAGCGGAGCGGCCGATACAGCCGCCGCCATTCAGGAAAAGACCGCCTTCCTGCCCGACTATGCCTTCGCCGAGAGCGACAGCGCCGCCGGTACCGCCGTGTCCGGTCTGGTGGGCTCTGCCATGGTGGCGGGCGCGGCCCTTGGCATCTGCGCGCTGGGCGGCTTCTTCCGCCGGAAAAAGGCAAGTGCCTGAAGTATATATTCAAAACACGATCACGCCTATAGGGGCACCCGGAACCGGGTGTCCCCTTTGGGCATCTTCAGAGGTAAAACATGGACAAAATTGACAAGGCTGCCCGGGAGCTGGGTGAAATGGACGAGCTGGCTGCCATGGCCTCCCCGATCCACGCCCTGCATCCCCTTGCAAAGCTAAGCGTTACGCTGGCCTATATCTTCACGGTGGTGTCCTATGACCGCTATGAGCTCAGCAGGCTTTGGATCCTGCTGCTCTATCCGGCGCTGCTGTATCAGCTGTCCGGCATTCCCATGTCCGTCTGCTTTCGGAAGCTGCGCGCAGTGCTGCCGCTGGTCTGCGCCGTGGGGATCGTGAATCCCTTCCTGGATCGAGCCGTGCTCTTCACGCTTTGGGGGGTTCCCGTTTCCGGAGGCATGATCTCCATGCTGACGCTGATGCTCAAGGGCGTGCTCTGCCTGCTCTGCTCCTTCCTGATGGCGGCCACCACGGGCATGGCGCCCCTCTGCGCGGCGCTGCGGAAGCTCCGCGTGCCGAAAATGCCCGTAACGCTCCTGCTGCTGACCTACCGCTATGCGGGCGTGATGCTGGAGGAGCTTTCCGTCATGAACACGGCCTATATGCTCCGCGCTCCCGGACAGCGGGGCATCCACTACTCTGCCTGGGGCTCCTTTCTCGGCCAGCTCCTGCTGCGAACTATGGACAGGGGAGCGGAGCTTTACAACGCCATGCAGCTCCGGGGCTTTGACGGAAATTTTTCCTATGCCGACTGCGGCCGTGCCGGGGCGGGGGACTGGATCTTCGTGATGCTCTCTGCCGCATTCCTTTTCCTCTGCCGCCGGTATAACGTGACGGAACTGCTGGGAGTAATGATGATGGGAGGAAGAAGATGATCTGCTTTGAAAACGTGTCCTTCAGCTACGGCAAGGGCAAAACAGTCTTTGAAAACCTGAGCTTCACCGTGCATGACGGGGAGAGCGTAGGACTCATCGGCGCCAACGGCGCGGGCAAGTCCACCCTGATGAAGCTGTTGCCGGGTCTCCTGCCCCACGAAGGCAGCATCCGCGTGGACGAGCTGGAGGTGAAAAAGGAAAATCTCCGGGAGATCCGCAGACGGCTGGGCTTCCTGCTGCAGAATTCCGACGATCAGATGCTCATGCCCACCGTGTTTGAGGACATGACCTTCGGCCCGCTGAACTATGGGCTCAGCCGGGCGGAGGCCGAGGCGAGAGCGGACAGTGCCCTTGCCGCCCTCGGCATCGAGAAGCTGAAGCACTGCTATAATCACCGGCTCTCCGGCGGCGAGAAGAAGATGGCGGCCATTGCCACCGTGCTCTGTCTGGAGC
>JAGHSH010000182.1 GCA_018065965.1 Candidatus Apopatocola equi | reverse complement strand
CATCGCCGCCACCGGCGACGCCGTGGGCGTTGTCATGATGGCTCTGGACGATTCCGCCCAGGCCGGCCAGGAGACCCTCTACGCTGAGGGCATCCCCTTCATCTCCTTCGACCGTATCATTGAGGCCACCGAGCAGTATGCCGTCCTCAACGCCTCCGGTGATAACTGGCAGTGCGGCGCCGGCATCGCCTACTGGCTGCAGCAGAACGGCATGAAGCCCGGCGATACCGTCGTCACCCTCTACGGCGACAACGGCACCGTCTGCTCCCGTCGTCAGGAAGGCTTTGAGCAGTTCCTGCGCGGCGAGATCAAGTACTCCGACGCCGCCACCGGCGAGGACTACGAGACCACCGAGATCTGGGAGCAGGATGCTCTGAACGCCGTGTTCAACACCTACTCCGTGGTTTGCAACTGGTCCGCTGACGGCGCTTACGCCTACGTGGAGCAGAAGCTCGACGAGATCGTCGCTGCTGCCAAGGAGAACGGCAACAAGCTCTACATCTACTCCATGGACGACGAGATGACCTTCGGTGTGCTCAACTACATCGAGGCCGGCGCTTCCGAGGAGACCAAGGCCGATCTGGAGGCCATGGAAGTCTACATCTCCGCCATCGGCGGCATGCAGGAGCTCTATGACGTCATGGCCGGCACCGACGAGCAGTCCGCTCTGGCTGATCAGTACTTCGACAACATGATGTCCATGTACTTCAGCCCCAAGATGATGCAGGACGTCATCGACACCATGCTCACCTACCTCTCCGGCGACTGGAACCACCAGCAGGGCGACGGCGAGTACCAGCCCACCTGGATCGTCAACCGCGAGAACGTTACCGAGTACGAAGGCTTCAAGGGTCACGCCTGAGCCTTTCCCCGCAAAGAAAAGGGGCTGTGGAACCACAGCCCTTTTTCTGGTATTACAGCTCTGCAGTCCGCTGTGCCGTCCCGCAGCCTGCTCCGGGGCAGCACAGTGCACTGAATTGCATAATCTTGAATGGGAGTACAAGCATGAGCATCCTTGAAATGAGCCATGTCTCCAAGGCGTTCGGCGGATCCAAGGCCCTTTCGGATATCCACTTCAATGTGGAGGAGGGCGAGATCCACGCGCTTTTGGGTGAAAACGGCGCAGGAAAATCCACGCTGATGAACATCCTCACCGGCGTGATCCCTGCCGACGAGGGCACCGTCACCTTCTGCGGCAAGACCTACCCCAACCCGACAATCGCCCAGATGGAGGCCGCGGGCATCGCGTTTGTCCATCAGGAGCTGAACGTCATCAACGATCTGACCGTGGCGGATAACATCTTCCTTTGCCGGGAACTGACCAACGGACTGGGTCTGCTGCGCCGGAAGGAACAGATCAGACGCGCCGGGGAGCTTTTCGAGAGCCTGGGCGTGGACATTGATCCCACCATGCTCGTCAGCGAGCTCAAGACCGGTGAGAAGCAGCTGCTGGAGATCTGCCGGGCGCTGTATGCCGATGCAAAGCTCCTGATCCTCGACGAGCCCACCACCGCCCTGAGCAACAAGGAGATCGACCACCTCTTCTCCATTCTCCGCAGGCTGAAGGAGCAGGGAAAGAGTTTCATCTTCATCTCCCACAAGATGCCCGAGATCTTTGCCATTGCCGACCGCTATACGGTGCTGCGCAACGGCGAGTTCGTTTCGAGCGGCCGGATCGCCGATACCACGCCCCATGCGGTCACCTCCGATATGGTGGGTGCGACCTATGTGGACGCGGATGTTTACGAAAGCCGTGAGCTGGGCGACACGGTGCTGGAGGTTCGCAGCCTCTCCGGCACGGGCTTTGAGGATGTATCCTTTACCGCCCGCCGGGGCGAGATCATCGCCTTTACGGGTCTTGCGGGCTGCGGCGCCAGCGAGCTGATGCAGACGCTCTTCGGGGCCATGCCCGCCGTGAGCGGTGAGCTGCTGGTCAACGGCAAAAGCCCCCGCGGAAGCATCGTCAGCTTTATGCGAAGCGGTGTGGGCATGCTCCCGGCCGACCGCAAGGAAAACTCCGTTGTCCCCGATCTGAGCATCCTTGAGAACTATTATCTTGCCGAGCATGAGCTCTCCCACCGCAGACCCCTCATCCGCATAAGCGGGGAGAAGAAACGCTATGAGGGGCACAAGGAGATGCTCCGCATCAAGGCCGATGACTGCGATAATTCCATCGGCTCCCTCTCCGGCGGCAACCAGCAGAAGGTCTTTATCGCCCGCTGGCTGAACATCGGCGCGGATGTGCTTCTCTTCGACAATCCCACCCAGGGCGTGGACGTGGGCGCAAAGGCGGAGATCTACCGCCTGATCCTGGAGTTCGCCAAAGAGGGCAAGACCATTCTCATCAATACCCTGGAGATTCCCGAAATCCAGAAGGTCGCCGACCGCTGCCTTGTTTTCTACGAGGGCAGAGTGGTCAAAGAGTTCCGGCATTCCGAGGTCAATGAGCATGATGTGATGCTCTATTCCACCAACGCAGCAGAGACGGAGGCATAAGAGAAATGAAAAAGAACAAGAGCTTCGGCACCGTTCCGGGCAAGGTCTGGTCCCAGTACAGCTTCATCTTCGAGATGGTCATCGTGATGGTGGCTTACGCCTTTACCATCAAGTCCAACGGCAACGTTTTCAAGTGGAGCCACATTGCTGCCATCCTCGGCAGCCAGAACACCTGCATTGTGGGCACCATGGCTCTCGGCATGGCGCTGGTCATCATCACCGGGCAGATCGATCTTTCCATCGGCTCCTCTCTGGTGCTGACCACCGGCGTGACCATCATGGTCTTTAATGTGACCAACTCCGTTCTCCTGATGATCCTGGCGGGCCTTGCCACCGGCGCCCTCTGCGGCGCGGTGAACGGTCTGCTGGTGGGTCTGGCCAAAATGCCGCCCTTCGTGGTCACTCTGGGCACCATGCTCATCTACCGCTCTCTCACTCTCTCGGTGGTGCGCTCCATCGACCCGGCCATCTCCGGCTCCAGCTCCAGTCAGTTCGCCATGAACTCCAAGAACAGCAGCTATGAGTTCCTGCGCATGAAGTTCGGCACCGGTAAGCTCACCATCGGCGGCTTCTCTGTGCCCTACATCACCTTTGTGTTCGTGTTCATGGTCATCCTCTTCATCATCCTCTCCGAGAAGACCAAGTACGGCAAGAGCGTTTATGCCGTGGGCTCCAATGAGAAGTCCGCCCGTCTCGCCGGTATCAATGTGACCTGGGTGAAGGTTTCCGTGTTCATTCTCACCGGCCTCATGGTGGGCGTGGGCTCCATTCTGCAGGCCTGCAAGATCGGCAACGTAACGCCCGCCTCCTCCGGCGTCAGCTATGAGATGTACGCCATCGCCGCCGTGGTTCTGGGCGGTGTGAGCATGGCAGGCGGCAAGGGCAAGATCCTCGGCGTGATCTTCGGCGCCCTCAGCTACACCACCATCAACTTCATCATCGTTTCCATCCCCTCCCTGAGCGTGGACATTCAGGACACCTTCCAGGGTCTGGTGCTCATCGTGGTCATCCTTGTGCAGACCATCGGCCCCGTGCTCCGCGAGAGCATCCGGAGAGCAAGAAAGAAGCATCAGACGGCGAAGTAAACGAACAGATACAAAAAAGCAGACGGCAGCATTACCGTCTGCTTTTTTGCGTTCCGCCATCACTGCGGCAGGGTGCCGCATCCCACTTTCCCCCCCTCATTCTCTTTCTGCCGAGAAAGAGAATGAGGGGGGCTGTTTCCGTTCCCCACCGTGTGGGGAAAAGTTCTTTGTTTTTCAGTGCAAAGGACTTGACCTCCTGTTTTCTCAGTGATATAATGCATATGGTAATACCAAAAAATCATAACAATTATGGGAGGTACGCTATGATGACGAACGAAGCACAGGCCAAATATGACGCCAAATGGAAAAGAATCCGTGATGCGATTGCCCTGAAAGAGCCCGACCGTATTCCTATTACGCCGTCTCCCGCCATTTTCCCCATTCTGACCGCGGGCTATACCGTGGCAGAGGTGATCTATGATACAACGCTGGAGAAGGCCAAGGACGCCATGCGGAAGTACCTGATCGATTTCGACCCCGACAACGCCACCGTGCTGGGCAACTATGCCGGCGAAGGCCCTCTGATGGAGCTGCAGCAGCCCACCACCATGCGCTGGGCGGGCATGCCCGGCAACCCCATTCCGGAGAACTCTCTGCAGCAGTATATCGAGTTCCCCATGCTGCTTGATGATGAGTTTGATGAATACTGGAACGACCGCGCCGCCTGGACGATCCGCAAGAGTCTGCCCCGGGGCAGCAGCCTGCTCAAGCCCCTGGAGAACATTCAGGTGCCCGGCAACCTTCGGGCTCTGGCTGCCATGATCTCCACCCCCGAGTATAAGAAGATGATCGAAGATCTGTGGGCCATCGACGCCGGGTACAGGGAATTCACGCCCAAGGTGCAGGCCTTCAACAAGGAGATGGAGGAGATGGGCTATCCCATCATCCGCGGCGGCGGCGCGGGCGTGCCCTTTGACGGCTATTCCGACTTCCTGCGCGGTACCATCCTCTCTCTGGAGGATCTCTACACCCGTCCCGAGGAGGTGCGCCGCTATATCGACGCGACCTTTGAGCAGACCATTGCCGCCATCAAGGCCAGTAAGGGCAAGAACGACGGCACGCAGGTGTTCATGGCTCTGCATAAGGGCATGGACGGCTTCATGAGCGATGAGCACTACCGCGAGTATTACTGGAGCCACCTGCAGCAGATCATTGCCGCCATCGTGGAGGCCAACAAGATCCCCTATATCTTCACCGAGGGCAAATACAACTCCCGTCTGGACTGCCTGAAGGAGGTCGAGCCCGGCAAGACCCTCTACCACTTCGAGGAGGTGGATATGGCGGAGGCCAAGAAGGCGCTGGGCGGCGTGGCCTGCATCTCCGGCGGCTTCCCCAACTACCTGCTGAACTACGGCACCGAGCAGGAGGTCATCGACGAGTGCAAGCGCCTTATCGACATCTGCGCACCCGGCGGCGGCTTCATCTTCGAGACTGCCTACGGTATGGATTATGCCAAGCGCGAGAATGTGGAGGCCATGTTCCGCACCGTAAAGGAATACGGCAAGAGAGGCTGAGCGGAGCGATTCTGCCGCAAAACATAAAAAGGTTCCCTGCAAAAAGCTTTGCAGGGAACCTTTTTTATGTTTTCCGCTTTCTTCAGCGGAAAAGGATGCTCACACGCCCATAACGACCCAGCAGGGGAGCGGGGCCGGGCATGGACATCTGTGCCGCCTCGCCGGTGATCTCGCCGCTGCGGATGCCCTCGGCGCAGAGGATCAGCTCGCCGATAACGCCGGTATCCAGCGGGCAGGGACCGTGGGAGGGCCAGACGGCGGTGAACTCGCCCGCCTCGGCCATGGCCTTGAGGCGGCGGAGGGAGGCAAGGTAGTTCTCCATGCTGCGGCTGGGGCCGAACATGAACACGGAGGCGAGAGAAACGGTATCGCCGGAGAAGATCTCCCTCCGCTCCCGATCCAGCAGGGCCAGAGAGCCGGGGGTGTGGCCGGGGATGTGGAGGAGCTCCAGCGTGCGGCCGCCCAGCTCAAAGACGGCGCCCTCCTGCAGCGCCTCGGCGCGGCAGCCCTCGGCAGGGGTATAGCCGGCGGCTTCGTCCGCGTGGAGACAGTGAACGGGAAAAACGCCGGCGTTGGCGGTGTGGTCGCGGTCGGTGTGGGTCAGAACAAAGACCACAGGCAGCTCGGTGACGGAGCGGATGAGGGCAAGAATGTCACAGGGAGCCACACCGGCGTCGAGCAGCAGCGCCTTTTCGCCGCCTACGATCAGATACGAGCGTACCATGCCCTGATCAATGGCATAAAGACCCTCGGCAAGGGGAGTGAGCTTGGTTTCCATGAGTTGTTCTCCTTTCTGAATTCAGCTTTCCGGATATACTCTGACTGCTTCCCCCAGCCGGAGGAAGTAGAGAATGCCTTCTTTTACGCGCTGACCGCGGATGCGGCTCATGGCCTCTGCGTAGGCACGAACCTGCGGGGCGTAGCTGCGGGCCTTGTCCGGCAGCGTTTCGGCGGTCACATAGTCGGTCTTATAGTCGATGACGGTCAGCTCTCCGTTCTCCTCAATGCAGCAGTCCACCACGCCCTGAAAGAGGATCTCGTCCTCCTCACTGCCGCCGGGCAGCACCGAGGCCTTCTGCAGCAGGGTGAAGCGCTGCTCCCGGTAGACCCGGTCGGCGCGGAGGATGCGCTGCCCGGTCTCCGAGGCGAAGAAGCGCTGCAGGATCCGGGGATCGACGGCGCGGTACTGCGCCTCCGTCAGGTGCCCCAGAGCGCGCAGCCGGGAGAGCTCCTGCCGGATGCCATCCGCCTCGCCGCAGCGGGCATAGTCGATGAACTGGAGACTCAGATGGACGGCGGTGCCCCGCTCGGCGGCGGTAAGGGGCCGCTCTCCGTCAGAGAGATCCGCCGTGCGGCGGGGGGAGGAGAGCGGCTCCGCTGCCTCCGGGGGATAGCTGCTGTCCTCATCCCGGAGCTCTCCGGGCTTCAGCGCCGAGGCGGTGAGCTTGCTGGGCAGATTTTCCGCGCCCGCGAAGGCATATCGCCAGGCAAGAGCCTGTTCAATGCCCAGCGCTTCTGCCTCCGCCGCTTCGGACACCTCCGCTGCAGCGGCGGCGCCGCCCTCCGGCCTGAGAAGCGGCTCCGTGGTGAGCTTCAGAGCGGGATCATCCAGCAGGGCGCAGCGACTCAGCCAGCGGCTCATGTTTCCGTCCCTCTCCAGCAGCAGGGGAGAGACCGGGGCGGTGAGCTCGGCTGAGAGCTTGGAGAGCGTCTGGGGGAGCTTCGGCCAGGCGGCGGTGATATACAGCCGCTCCCGGGCGCGGGTCATGGCCACATAGAGCACCCGCAGCTCCTCACTGAGGCTCTCCCGCTTCATGCAGGCGCTGATGGCCCGCTTGGCGAGCGTGGGGTAGGACACGCCCCTTTCCGCGTCGATGAGCTGTGCGCCGATGCCGAGGGTGGGGTGGATCAGCACCGTTTCCGTGCTGTCGGAGAGGTTGAAGCGGTGGGCGGTGTCACAGACGAACACCACCGGGTACTCCAGACCCTTGGAGCGGTGGATGCTCATGATCTGCACGGCGTTGCCCTCCGCCAGCGTTACGCCGGTGGGCTCCCGGTTCTGCTCCTGCAGGCTGCGGAGCCAGCGGAGGAAGCGGAAAAGCCCCCGATAGCCGCTCTGCTCAAACTGCAGGGCATAGAGCCGCAGCAGTTCCACGTTGCTCCGGCGGCTCTCCCCGTCGGCCATGGCGGCGAGAAGGGCGTCCAGACGGCTCTGCCGGACGATCCAGTCGATCAGCTCGGCCACGCTGAGCTCCGGCGCGAGGGAGCGGTAGCTCTCCAGCTCGGACAGGAAGGCGGCGCAGTGGGCGTCCGATGCGTTTTTGCACAGGGCAGTGTAGAAATCCGCGCTCTTGTCCGCTGCCCGGATCCCGGAAAGCTCGTCGGGCGTGAAGCCGTAGAGCGGGGAGCGCAGCACGGAGATGAGCGGGATGTCCTGCCGGGGATTGTCGATGAGGGAGAGGAGATTCAGCAGCACGGTGATCTCCAGCGAACGGAAGAAGCCGCCGCCCTGCTCGCTGCCGGAGGCGATACCCTCCCGGGCAAGAGCCGAGCGGTAAATGGGCGCGGTGCTCTTGTTGGAGCGCAGGAGAATGGCGATATCCCGCGCCTGCAGCGGCCGCAGCCCCTGCTCTCCGTCGGGGATGAGAGGAGGCGCATCCAGCAGCGCGCGGATCTTTTTGGCCACGGCGGCGGCCTCCAGCTCCCGCTTGCTGACCTTCTCCTCCCCCTCTGCGCTCTCGGGCACCTCCAGCAGCAGCAGCTCCGCCACCGGGGCGGCATAGCCCTCCGGCTCGCTGCGGCCGTGGAGCAGGCGGGCGGCCTCATCATAGTCCAGCTCGCCCAGCGTCCGGGAGAGAATATTCTGAAAAACAAAGTTTGTCGCGTCAATGACGGCAGCGGAGGAGCGGAAATTCTCCCGCAGGAGAATGCGTCCGGACTTACTGCTGCCGGGGGTAGCCTCCACGGCGGCAAAGCTGTCATAATGCCGGAGGAAGATGGTGGGGTCGGCCAGACGGAAGCGGTAGATGGACTGCTTCACATCGCCCACCAGAAAGAGGCGCTGCCCCTCGCCGGAGAGGGCGGTGAAGAGCCTGTCCTGACACTCGTTCACGTCCTGATATTCATCTACCATGACCTCCCGCCAGCGCTCGGAGAGCTCGGTGCGCACGGCGTCCTCCCGCTCCAGCAGCTGCAGGATCATATGCTCCTGATCGGAGAAATCCACCACGCCCGCCCGGCGTTTGTCGGCGGCAAAGGCAGCCTCTGCATCCCGGGCAAGGGAGAGCAGCGCCTCCAGAGAAGGGCGCACCCGGCTCAGATCCTCCAGCAGCTCCGCAGAGCTCTCGTGCAGCTCCGTCCCCAGCTCCTTGCACTCCTCCCGGCAGTTCGACCACAGGGCGAAGAGACGCTCCTTGAGGGGGTCATCGCCCCGGAAGCCCTTGATCTTCAGGGGAATGGGCAGCGCCTTACGCGCCTCGTCCCAGCTCCGCTCGGCGCAGCGGGAGAGAGTCTCCAGCGCATCGGCCGCCTCGGAGAACCCCCCGGCGTAGGCGGCATAGAGCTTTTCGTGCCCCTCGGCGGCCATGAGACGGCAGGCGGCGCGGAGCCGCTGCGCCCAGAAATCCGCACGCTCCGCGCAGCGATCCAGCAGGTAGCGTCCCCAGGGGGTTTCGGCGGCGTCGGAGAGGCCGCTCACATCCAGCGCGGCGCGGCAGCGCTCCATCCACTCCTCCGGGTCGCTGTGGGAGCGGAGGGAGGCGCAGAGGGAGAGCACCAGCTTTTCCAGACGGCTGTCATCCCGCCCGGCTCCCACGCTGTCGGAGAGGGCGCGGAAGGCGGGATCGGTCTCCAGCGCTTCATACCGTGCCTCCAGCACCCGGGTAAGGGCGGCGCTGCGCAGCTCGACGGCCCGCTCCTCTTCGATGATGCGG
>JAGHSH010000286.1 GCA_018065965.1 Candidatus Apopatocola equi | reverse complement strand
ACAACGCAATGATCCTCTACTGGTTCGGCTGATTTCCGCCCGCTCCGAAACTCCGGGGGCCCATGGCCCCCGGATGTCCCGGGCAGAGGGGAGGGGATGCAACGGCCTCCCTTCCCCTCTGTCCTTGACGCTGTATCAGATACTCTACGGAAGAAAAGGTGACAATATGAATGCTATCCAAAGAATCCTGACGCCGGAAAACCTGCAGTTTATGCTTCGCGGTGCGGGCTGCTCCCTGATCGTGGCTGTCGGCGCACTGATCGGCGGCTCTGTTCTGGGGCTGCTGGCTGCTGTGATGAAGATGAGCAAACGCCGCCTTCCCCGGCTGCTGGCGAACATCTATGTGGAGGTTATCCGCGGCACCCCCATGATGCTGCAGATCCTTCTGCTGTACCTGTGCGGGCCGGTGGTGACGAAAGCGGTATTCCACTATGTCTACACGCCGAATCCGATTTCCGTGGGCGTGATCGCCGTGGGCATCAACTCCGGCGCCTACACCACGGAGCTGTTCCGCTCTGCCATCCAGTCTGTGGACAAGGGGCAGTGGGAGGCGGCAAAGACCATTGGACTGAGCAACTGGCAGACCTACCGTGAGGTGATCCTGCCGCAGGCATTCAAGCGCATCCTGCCGCCATACATCAACGAGTTCATCGTGCTCATCAAGGATTCCTCCCTGCTGGCGTCCATCGGCGCGGTGGAGCTGCTGCACAGCTCCGAGGTGCTGGGTGCAAAGTATTACAACTATCTGGTGCCGCTGCTCTGCGCCACGGTCATGTATCTGGTCATGACACTGACGATTTCGTACTTCGCGCGGAAACTGGAAAGGAGACTGGCGGAAAGTGATTAAGGCGGAACATATCTGCAAGAGCTTCGGCAGCCTGAAGGCTGTGGACGACGTTTCTCTGCACATCGAAAAGGGCGAGGAGGTCTGCATTATCGGCCCCTCCGCCTCCGGATAAAGCACGCTGATCCGCTGCTTGCGCGGCCTGGAGATCCCGGACAGCGGTGAGCTGTATATCCGCGGAGAGAAGATAGACTTTACCCGGAAGAATATTGAGCAGTTTGCCTGCGTGGGCTTTGTGTTTCAGCTGTTCAATCTCTTCCCGCATAAGACGGTGCTGGAGAATCTGACCCTCGGGCCGATCAAGGCCTTCCGTATTCCCCAGGAGGAAGCGGAGGCCACCGGACGCAGACTGCTGGGTCGGGTGGGCCTGGCGGACAAGGAAGCGTCCTATCCCTCTCAGCTTTCCGGCGGGCAGAAGCAGCGCGTAGCCATTGCCCGCGCCCTGTGCCAGAACCCTGAGGTCATCCTTTTTGATGAGCCCACCTCTGCTCTGGATCCGGAGATGATCGGCGAGGTGCTGAATGTCATGAAGGAGCTGGCGGATGAGGGTATGACGCTGGCTGTCGTTACCCATGAGATGGGCTTTGCCCGCAAGGTCGCCACCCGCGTTGTCTTTGTGGACGGCGGCAGGATCGTGGAAGAGGGAACGCCGGAGGAGATCTTCGATCATCCGCAGAGCGAGCGTCTGAAGCTGTTTCTCTCTCAGGTCATTCACATGTAAAGCGCCGCATGCGCTGCGGCCGGAGATCGGATTATGGAATACATCGTTGCCGGGTACAATATGCTCACGGATATCTTCTACGCGGACGGGAGAAAGCTGGAAAACACCCCCGGCGGCTCGTTCTATTCCGCATCCGGCGTGAAATACTGGCGGGATTCGCTGTCCTACATCGGAACGGCGGGGCCGGACTTCGAGCACTGGTACGGGGAGTGGTTCCGCCGCAACGCTATCGACTGCCGGGTCACCCCCTGCCTGCCGAAAACGCTGAAATATACGCTTACCTACCGCAGCGACGGGATCTGGACGGAGGCGTGCAGCTACGGCGAGGAGTACGAGCGCATGGCGAAGGACATCGGCCGCCTTACCCCGGAGATGTTTGCGGAGGCGGCGGGAGAGAACTGCCGCGGGATCTACATAGAGGCGAGCCTGTCCGCAAAGATCGCGGATGACTTCCCCCGCATTAAGGCCCTGATCCCCGATGCGCTGCTGATGTGGGAGATCAACGGAGATGACCTTCGCAACAGAGCGTCCCACGCCGCCATTGAGGAGCGCATTGCGCAGGTGGATGCCTTTTCCCTGAATTTTGATGAGGCAGTCGGCTTCTTTGCCACGGAGGACAAAACGGCCATCCTCCGCGGGATCGCGGCGTTTCGCAAGCCGTGCTTCTTCCGGCAGGGCGAGCTGGGAGCCGGCATCATCTGCGGGGAAGTTTCGGTGTTTGCCCCTGCGGTGGGAGTCGGGCAGAGCGTCGATCCGACCGGCTGCGGGAACTGCTCTACGGCAGCTGCCATGGTCGCGCTCTCCGAGAAGCGTGAGTATGAGGAGGCCGTCGCCATGGCCAATCTGGCCGCTGCCGCCTGTGCCGCCCAGTTCGGGCCTTTCCCCTGTGTGAACGAGGAAAGCAGAGCGGAGGCAGAGAAAAAACTGACGGCGTTCCGCGCGAAAGCAAACTATGTGTATGGGAGACTCTTATGATCGACTTTGCGGATATTTTCCCGACGCCCAAGTCTGTGATCGGTGTTATCCACCTGAAAGGGAGCGGGGATCAGGACATCAAAGACCGTGCCAGACGGGAGATCGACCTGTATGTGTCCGGCGGTCTGAACGGTATCATTTTTGAGGATTATTTCGGCTCCTATCCGTATCTCGAATGGGCACTGGATTACGCCTCTCATTCGGCTCTGCCCGTGCCCTACGGCGTGAACTGCCTGAATTTCGATTCTCTGTGCTTCCGCCTGGCCCGGGAATATGCCTGCGACTTCCTGCAGCTGGATTCCGTTGTGGGTCATGTGAAGCCGCGGGACGAGGCGTCTCTGGATGCGTTCTTTTCCGTTGAAAGACCCTCCTGCAAGGCGCTGGTCATGGGCGGCGTGCGCTTCAAGTACCAGCCGGTGCTCTCTGAGCACACGGTGGAGGAGGACCTTCTCACGGCACGCAGGCGCTGCGATGCAGTCTGCGTTACCGGGGACGGCACCGGGATGCAGGCGCCGCTGGAGAAGATCAGATCCTTCCGAAATGCTCTTGGCGACTTCCCGCTGGTCATCTGTTCCGGCCTGAACGATGAAAACTGCGCCGAGCAGCTGCAAATCGCGGATGCTGCCGTGGTCGGCAGCTTTTTCAAGGACACGGGAAAGGACACCGGCGACGTTTCCGCCGAAAGGATCCGGATCCTGATGGAGAAGATCGCACGGCTGCGCGAAGGTCTGTAATGCACATACGGAATAAAAAATGACAACTATTTAGCGTTTATCTCAGATAATAAAGAATGGTTATGCATTTATTATCTGAACGTAAGTATTGCATTTTCTACCCCCTCCCCATTATAATTATGTTAGGATATAACTTACAACTATACTTGTAAGGATGCCGATCACCGCCCAGTGCGGCAGAGGAATGGGGTGAGAAGCCCCGCGAACAGGTCACTGTGATGCTCCCTGCGAGGAGCTGAGTCAGACACTCTGAAGACCGTCATCCGGCTGACCGCCTGAACCGGTGAGCTGTATAATGGGTCGAAGTCTTTTCTCTCCCGTGCAGCCATCGGCTGCACGGTTTTTTTATGGAGGAGAATATGGCAAACGAAAAACCCCAGCCTAAGCTGGAGTCCTTTCCATGCTCAAAGCAGGAGATCGAGGTGATCAAGCTGATGCGCACGCTCTCCTACGGTGAGGTCACCGTTTCGATGAAAAACGCCGAACCCGTCCGGGTGGAGCTGCACCGCAGCGTGATCATCAAGTAACCCAGCTTCAAATAAAAGAATAATGTTACGGTTGTGAGGCCGGGCCGACGTAAAAAACGACGCCCAGAACCGCATCTGCTCCCCTGTGGAGCAGGTGCGCTTTTGGGCGTTTTTCTTTTGGAATATGTGTCCCGATCAAACAGCAAATACGCGGCGAATGTGGCGCGTGGGCGAAGCGGTACCGCTTCATGCTTTATTCTAAAGCATGATAAGCCTTTCAACAGAATATGGAAGCTGAGGGAAAAACCAGGCTCAATTTGCACGAAGGACTTGTGCGGGTTGGACAGTTTTATTGATTTGGAAAATCTTAAGAATCAAAGGAGAAAGCTATGAACCGAGCAAAGCACATTTGCCGCGTGGCAGGTCGCTGGGGCCCGCCGGAGGTGCCCTGACGGAGCGAAGAATCATCGCAGAAATCTGAAATTCATAAATATGAAAGGAAACACATGATGAAGAAAAAAGTTTTATCCCTGTTTCTTGCGCTGGTCATGGTGCTGGGTCTGCTGCCGGTATCGGCATTGGCTGCTTCCGGCCTTCATGGGGACACGAACGGAAACGGAACGATCGATGTCACCCTGACGATCAGTGATGGCACAGAGGACTTTTATCCATCCAAAACCGGCGAGCTGTTTCTTGTACGGGAACTGAGCGTGCCTTACTTCGGCCTGAACCTTTATGGGCTGGAGGAATACAGCTACAATCCCAACTGTTATGCCGACGGCCACCAGTCTGCCGGTGATGAGACGACGGCAGAGGGCTACGTCACGACGATGCACGTGTTCATCTATGCCACGGAAGTATTTATGTG
>JAGHSH010000061.1 GCA_018065965.1 Candidatus Apopatocola equi | reverse complement strand
ATCATCGAAACGGGCATAGACATCCCCAATGTGAATACACTCATCATCGAGGACGCCGACCGGCTGGGTCTGGCGCAGCTCCACCAGCTCCGCGGCCGCGTGGGACGCTCCAGCCGCCGCGCCAGCGCCTACCTGACCTACCGGAAGGATAAGATCATCACCGAGGTTGCCGAAAAACGTCTGAGCGCCATCCGGGAGTTTGCGGAGTTCAACGCCGGCTTCCAGATCGCCATGCGGGATCTGGAGATCCGCGGCGCGGGCAATCTGCTGGGCGCAGAGCAGTCTGGCCACCTCATCGATGTGGGCTACGATCTCTATCTCAAGCTCCTCAACGAGGCGGTGGCCGAGGAGAAGGGCGAAACGGTGGAAAAGCGGGCGGAATGCTCCGCCGATCTTACGGTGTCTGCCAATATCCCGGAGCTGTATGTACCCTCCGCCGAGCAGCGCATGGATATTTACCGGCGCATCGCCCTCATCCGCGATCAGGCGGATGCAGACGATATGGTCGATGAGCTGATCGACCGCTTCGGCGAGCCCCCGCAGAGCGTGCTGACCCTTGTGCGGGTGGCGCTGCTCCGGGGCGAGGCCGCCCCGGCGGGCATTACGGACATCTCCCAGAAGGGCGGCGTCCTGCGCTTTATCATTCCCGATTTCAGCATGGAGCGCGTCAGCGCCCTCTACGCCCGGCCGGAGATGAAAAACCGGCTGAAGGTGGACGCGGGCAGAGTGCCTGCGCTGAATGTGAAGATCGCGCCCAACCAGTCCGTGCTGGACTGCGCGGACGAGTTCGTGAAGGCCTGGCGCGAGAGCGGCAGCACCCTGCCGTGACCCCGTACCGGGGAAAGCCATCCTGTCTATTCTTTTACATAAGGAGATATAAACCCATGAAGAAGATCCTGTCCCTGCTGCTGTGCGCGGCACTGATGCTCTCCCTCTGCGCCTGCGGCGCCGCCGGTGAGAGCGCCGAAACTCCCGCTGCGGCCGAAGCGCCCGCCCCTGTCGAGGAGGCTGCCGGGGAGACCGCGCCGGCTATGCTCTCCGCTCAGGACGGCAGCGCCCTGCTGGCTGCGCTGGCCGGAAAGTACGACCCCGATGCATCGGTCTTCACCGCCGACGGCCTGAATGTGCCCTGGAGCGTTTTCTATTATTTCATCCGCAGCAACCTCAGCTCCCTGCTCTACTACGGCGGTCTGCCGCTGGACTACAGCGCCGATATGGGCGGCCGGACGCTGGATGAGCTGCTGACGGGCAGCGCGGAGGATTACGTGCGCCGCCTTGCCGCCGCGAAGGCGCATTCCTCCCTGAGCGAGGAGCAGCTGGACGCCGATTTCGACGGCTACTGGGATGAGCTGATCGAGCAGTACGGCAGCGAGGAAGCGCTCTGCGCCGATCTGGAATCCGCCGGCTACACCAGAACCGCCCTGAAATTTTTCACCAATACCAACACCTTTGTGCAGAACGCCTTTTCCACTGCCTACGGCGAGAACTTTGAGGACATCACCGATGAGATGGTGGCGGACTGGGTGGCGCAGAACGGCTATGTCCGTGCCAAGCACATCCTACTCATGACCAACGACGAGACTCTGACCGAGGAGGACAAGGCAGAGAAAAAGCAGCAGCTGGAGGAGCTCCGCGACGAGCTGAACGCCATTGAGGATACCGCCGAGCGCGAGACCGTCTTTGACGATCGGATGAGCATCCTCAGCGAGGATACCGGCCTGCAGGCCTACCCCGACGGCTATACCTTTACCGCCGGCACCATGGTGCAGGAATTTGAGGACGCCGCCTTTGCGCTGGAGCCCTACGCGATCAGCGATGTGGTGGAGACCGCCTACGGCTATCACCTGCTGATGGGTCTGCCCGTGGAGAGAAACAGCGTGATCGAATACGACTCCTCCACCTATGAGCCCCTGACCGCCGCCAACTGCGCCGCCAACGATGATTTCACCGGCAAACTGGCCGACTGGGCCGAGGCGGTGGAGATCACCTACGATCCGGCCTTTGAGGGCTTCACCGTTCAGAGCCTCTTTGAGAATTATCAGCAGACTCTGGCCGACTATTACGCCGCCCAGCCGGAGACGGACAGCCCTCTGCTCCCCGCCGGGACTGACGGCATGGGTGCGGACGGCAAGCTGCACGTGTACCCCTACGGCTTCTGCGATGAGGCCGACACCTCCGACTCCGCCGTGATCGATGCTGCCCGCTACTATGAGAGCGGTCACCTGATCCTCACCGTCGGCGGCCGCTGCGAGGCCTTCGTGAACGTGCCCCTGAGCCTGTGGCAGCAGTTCAAGGAGAGCAGCGTCAAGGGTATTTTCTACAACAAGTACCTCAAAGGCAGCGCCCTCTACCGCGTTCCCGGCACTCCCGCCGGTAAGGAAGTCCTCACCGTGGTGGAATAAAGCCTCATAAACAAAAAGCAGCTCCCTTAGGGCAGTGTCCATAATACAGTAGAGACTGAAAATGAGCACTGTCACTAATGGATTGGCGAAAATGAAATGAAA
>JAGHSH010000070.1 GCA_018065965.1 Candidatus Apopatocola equi | reverse complement strand
TCTGCGTCAGGGTGAGAACAAAGTCGGTCTCGCCCTCCCGGGAGGTGACGGCAATGTCTTCGCCGTGGTTGTTCAGAATGGTTTTAACGATGTAGAGACCCAGTCCCACGCCGTCCTTATCCTTGCTGCGGCTGCGGTCGCTCTTGTGGAACCGGTCGAAGAGCAGGGGGATCTCCGCCACGGGAATGGTGTCGCCGGTGTTCCGGAAGGAGATATATACCTTCTGACTGTCCCGCCAGAGACGGATGCCCAGCGTACTGCCGCTGCGGGAGAACTTGATGGCGTTGTCCATGAGGTTGTAGGCCACCTGCGTGATGGCGTCCACATCCCCCAGTACCGTGACCGGATCCTCCGGCACCTGAAAATCCACATCCAGACCCCGCTCGGAGATCTTGTCCACGAAATTGATCAGCGTCAGCCGGAGCATTTCTGCGGCGTCAAAGCTCTTGCGGAAAAGCTCGCTGCGATCCTCGGCCTGCAGGCGGGAGAGCTCCAGCATACTGCGCACGAGCCGGGAGAGCCGCTTGGTTTCGGAGGAGATCGTCTCCAGATAGTAGCGCTCTTTCTCTTTGGGAATCGTGCCGTCCATGATGCCGTCCACAAAGCCGGAGATGGTGGTCATGGGGGTTTTCAGCTCGTGAGACACGTTGGCGATAAATTCCCGGCGCTTCTCCTCGCTCTGCTCCGGAGAGGAGGCCATGGCGTTGAAGGCTTCGGTCAGCTCGCCCAGCTCATCGTCCCGGTCGGTGTCCTCCACCCGGACGGAAAGATCGCCGTGGCCGAACTTCCGGGCGGCCTCGGCCATATCCTTCAGCGGCTGTGCCAGACGGCGGGAGAAGAGGAAGGAGAGAATCAGCGAGAGAAAGAGCACCACCATACAGATCATCAGGAACAGAGGCTGCACGGCCTGCCAGGTGTAGAGCGCCGTGGAGCTGTCCTGAGAGACGAACACATAGCCGTCCGTATGCTCCCGGCCGAAGGGCTGCGCCACCACAAAGCGGTCGCGGGGATAAAAGCCCTCCAGAGAGTTCAGCGGTTCCAACCCGCCGCGCTCTGCGAGAGCGTTCATGACATTCCCGGAGAGCTGCGTGCCCACGTGGCCGCAGTGGGGTTCCCGGTCGGAGCAGGTGAAAATGAAGCCGTCGGGGGTGGTCAGAAAAATGTGCCGTCCGGTGGCGGAGGCCACAGAGGAGAGCATCATGCGCAGATCGAAGCTCTGCAGCTCCTCATCGTCAAAGGCCTCCGTGGCGCGGGCCACCTCCCGGGCGGAGAGCTCCATGTTCTCTTCCACCTCCTGCACGAAGATATTGCGGCCGATGGAGATAAAGGCCAGCGCCAGCAGCAGGAAGCTCCAGAGTACCATGGCTGCCGTGGCCAGAAAATTTTTGAAATACAGGCTGTGCATATTATGCCTTCAGCTCAAACTTGTAGCCCACGCCCCATACCGTGGCGAGACTCCACTTGTCGCTGACGCCCTCCAGCTTCTCCCGCAGCCGCTTGATGTGTACGTCCACCGTGCGGCTGTCGCCGAAGTAATCAAAGCCCCAGACCTCGTCCAGCAGCTGATTGCGGGTGTAGACCCGGTTGGGAGAGGAGGCCAGATGGAAGAGCAGCTCCATCTCCTTGGGGGGCGTGTCCACCTTTTTACCGTCCACGATGAGCTCATAGGAATCCAGATTGATCACGAGCCGGTCAAAGCTGAGCTTTTTCTCGCTGCTCTGCTCCTCACCGGCGGAGCGGCGGAGCACCGCATGGATGCGGGCCATCAGCTCCTTGACCTCAAAGGGCTTGGTGATATAATCGTCTGCGCCCATCTCCAGACCGTTGACCTTGTCAAAGGTCTCGCCCTTGGCGGTGAGCATGATGATGGGCACCTGAGAGTCCCTGCGTACCTCCCGGCATACGCCCCAGCCGTCGAGCACGGGGAGCATGATATCCAGCAGGATCAGATCGGGATTCTTCTCCCGGGCCAGCTTTACGCCTGCGCCGCCGTCGGCCGCGTGAAAGACCTCAAAGCCGTCCTTTTCCAGATACAGCCGCAGCAGATCGGCGATATTGATATCGTCCTCCACCACAAGGGCAATTTTGCTCATATGCTCAACCATCCTTTCACATTTTACATCCTACTATTTTACACCAATTATACCCCAATTCCAATACCTTGAATGAATAAACTGTAAAATGTTTCTGCGCGCAGACGGGCGGCCTCTGCGTCTTGCACCGGGGCAATAACTGTGCTATACTGAAAAAAATCGCAGGCAAAGGAGAGAAAAACATGGCCGAGACGCTCCGGGAGAAGGCTTATGCCAAGCTGAATCTCACCCTCGATGTGCTGGGCAAGCTCCCCAACGGCTACCACGATCTGCTCATGGTCATGGAAAGCGTGGAAACCGGGGACGATGTGGAGCTGACCCCCCGCAGCGACGGGGAAATCCGTCTGAACAGCAACCTGCCCTGGCTGCCCCGGGACGGGCGGAATCTGGCCGTGGAGGCTGTGAAGGTGTTCCGCAGCGCCGTGGGGGATGAGAGTCTGGGTGCGGATATCTTCCTGCGCAAGCGCATTCCCGTGGGCGCCGGTATGGCCGGGGGCAGCACCGATGCGGCTGCCGTGCTCCGTGCCCTCAACCGCTGGCGGGGCCTGCCCTTTGACGCCGATGCCCTCCGGACGCTGGGGCTGAAGATCGGCAGCGATGTGCCCTACTGCATTTGCGGCGGCTCTCGGCTGGCCGGGGGACAGGGGGAGCGGCTCACGAGCCTTCCCATGCCGCCTGCGTGCCATGTGGTCATCTGCAAGCCCTCCTTTTCCATTTCCACCGGGGAGCTCTTTAAGAAGATCGATGCCCGCTCCAACCGCATCCGGCCTGACACCGCCGGGCTCATCGCCGCCATGGAACGGGGCGATGTGGGCGGGATGTGCCGAAGAATGTACAACGTCTTTGAGGACGTGCTGCCCCGCAATCTCCGGGAGGTATCGGAGATGAAGAGCCGCTTTCTGGATGCGGGCGCACTGGGCACGGTCATGACCGGCACCGGCAGCGCCGTGTTTGGGATCTTCGACGATTATGACAGGGCGGCGGACGCCAGCGTGGAGCTGGGGGAGTACTGCCGGGATACCTTCCTGACTAAATTTACGGATGAGATACTGATTCAGTGAAATAAAAAGGGTTCATTGCAAAATACAATCTGCAATGAACCCTTTTTCTTATTGCTTCAGCATCCGCATGGCGTTGAGCACGCAGAGGATCATTACGCCCACATCCCCCAGAATCGCCATGGCCATTCCGGCGATGCCCAGCGCACCCAGCAGCAGGAACGCGATCTTCACGCCCAGAGCGAAGCCGATGTTCTGCCGGACGATGCGTTTCGTCTTCTTTGCCACGGCAATGGCCTCCCCCAGCTTGGAGAGCTCATCGGTCATCAGCACCACGTCAGCCGCCTCGATGGCTGCGTCACTGCCCAGCGCTCCCATGGCGATGCCCACATCGGCACGGGCCAGCACCGGCGCATCGTTGATGCCGTCGCCCACATACGCGAGCTTCCTGCCGCTGTCTGCCAGCAGGGCTTCCAGCTCCCGCAGCTTATCGGCGGGCAGCAGCTCGCCGCGGATCTCGCCCAGCCCCAGCTCCTTTCCCACGCTCTGCACAATGGAGTTGCTGTCGCCGGAGAGGAGGCAGAGCCGCTTCACACCGACAGCGCGCAGGGAGCGCAGGGCCTCCGGCGCATCGCTCTTGAGCCGGTCGGCAATGAGCGGACAGCCCAGATACCGGCCGTCCCGGCTCACATAGACCCGGGTCCCGGCCTCTGCGCAGGGAGCAAAGGCAATGCCGCGCTCGGCCATGAGCTTTTCATTGCCGGCGAGGATCTCGGCTTCCCGATAGCGAACGCCCACGCCGCGCCCCGTATATTCCGCCGCCTCGCCGAGCAGGGCAGGGTCGATCTCCTCACCGTAGGCCGCGAGGACGGAAAGGGCAATGGGGTGGTTGGAGCCGCTCTCGGCGGCAGCGGCGCACTCCAGCAGCTCACGCTCGGAAACACCCTCGGCGCAGAAGGCCTTCTGCAGGGCGAAAACGCCCTCGGTCAGGGTGCCGGTCTTATCAAAAACCACCGTGTCCAGATCGGTGAGAGCCTCCAGATAGTTGCTGCCCTTGCAGAGGATACCCTTGCGGGAGGCCGCACCGATGCCGCCCAGAAAGCTCAGAGGAACGGAAATGACCAGCGCACAGGGACAGGAAATGACCAGAAATACAAAGCTGCGGCGCAGCCAGAGCGTCCAG
>JAGHSH010000153.1 GCA_018065965.1 Candidatus Apopatocola equi | reverse complement strand
GTATCGGATCAAGGAAAAATACGGGATGATGGAGGGATGAGCCTTGCGCTTTGATTCTTACCATCCGGCGATCAATTTCCTGTTTTTTTCGGTGATGCTCACCTGCTGCTTCCTCTTTGACCATCCGGCCTTTCTCTGCATCGGTTGGCTGTGTGCGCTGATCTATTCCATCGCGCTGGAGGGGAAGCGGGCCGCGCTGGCAGATGCGCTCCTTCTGCTGCTTACGGTGGCCTATGCCCTGTATTATGCCTGCTACAATCACTTCGGCGTTACAGACCTGCGGGTGAATTTCATCGGCAACCATATTACGCTGGAGTCGGTACTCTTCGGTGCGGTGCGGGGCGCCAAGCTCTCCACGGCGCTTATGTGGATGATCTGCGTCCACGCGGACATCAGCAGCGATAAGGTCATTTACCTCCTCGGCAGGGTCTCCCCGAAGCTCTCCCTGTTTCTCTCCATCCTCCTGCGCATGGCGCCGAGAGTCCGGGAGCGGGGACACAAGGTGGAGGCAGCCCGCCAGAGCGTGGGCCGGGGTATCCGGCAGGGAAATCTGTTCCGCCGCATCAAGAGCGCCCTGCAGGAACTCAGCATCGTCATCACCTGGACGCTGGAGGACTTTGTAGGCTCCTCCGATTCCATGCGTGCCCGGGGCTATTCTCTCAAGGGACGCACGGCTTTTTCCATCTACCGCTTTGACAACCGGGACCGCAGCTTTGTGGTGGCGCTCTTTGCCCTCTTCACGGTACTGTCCATGGCCGTTCTGCTGGATCAGACCCGGGCCGTCTATGCCCCTGTTATTCAGCTCAATCCGGTCATGCCTCTGAGCTTTTTCTTCTACGGAGCCTATGCCCTCGCGGCGCTGCTGCCCCTGCTGCTGCAGCTCATCGGCGAGGCTCGTTTCCGCAGACTGATCTCCCGAATGGAGGAGTCGGAACAGAATTCGACAAATCAAGGGTTTTAACTGCATGAAGGCCGCATTTTGCGCGAAAGCGTAAAAATGCGGCCTTTCCCATTGACGGCATGGAAAGAATAGGTTAAACTGAACTTTATCCAATTAACGAAAGAAAAGAGAGAAAAATGAAAAAGGTAAAAGAAGAGGGTATCGTAAAATTCCCGGAGAAGCTTGGCTTCGGTGCATTTTCCATGTCCAATAACATCGTCTTCAACTTCAAGGGGCTTTATTACCTGACATTTCTGAAGATGGTGCTGGGCATCCCCGTGTTCTGGGCCTCTCTGATCCTGACGATCGGCACGGTCTGGGATGCGATCAACGACCCGCTTATCGGCTTCTGGTGTGTGAATCACCGCTTCAAAAGCGGCGAGCGGATCCGCCCGCTGGCGCTGTGGTTTGCCGTACCCTGGGCGCTGAGCGTGGTGCTGCTGTTTGCGGACTTCGGTCTGCCGCAGCTCTGGACGATCGTCACCGCCATCGTGATCTATATCGTCTTCGAGGCGCTCTATACCTTCCTCTGCATCCCCTATAACTCCATGGCAGCTCTTGTCTCCAATTACGATGCGGACAGGCGCTCCATCAATTCCTTCCGTTCTCTGGGCAGCTGCCTCGGCTCCGGCATCGGCGCAGTGCTGGTTC
>JAGHSH010000150.1 GCA_018065965.1 Candidatus Apopatocola equi | reverse complement strand
TATCGAGACCACTCAGCTTCCTGTTCTGGGCTGCGCTCCCGAATGGATGTCCGAGAAGGCCGTCTCCATTGCTAACTACGTTGTTGCCACCGGCATCGACACCGACCTGGGCATCGATCCTCTGGTGGGCGGTTCCGATCAGATGATGGATCTCATCACCAACGGCACCACCGAGTGGGTTGGCGCTGGCTACCACATCAACACCGATCCCGATCAGCTCGTCGAAGACATGCTGAACGCCATCGAAGCCAAGCGCGACGCTCTGGGCATCTGATATGAAGATAGCTGTCACCGGTAAAGGCGGAGTAGGTAAAACTACTTTCTCCTCTGTTCTGGCCAGAATGTACGCAGACGAGGGTCACAATGTGCTCTGCGCTGACGTGGATCCCGATGCGAACCTCGGCCTGGCATTGGGCTTTTCCGAGGAAGAGCTCGCTGCCATTACTCCCATTTCCGAAATGAAGGAGCTCATTCGTGAGCGCACCGAAGCCGACCAGTTTGAAAAGTTCTTTAAGATCAATCCCAAGGTGGATGATCTGCCGGACAAGCTGGCCACAGAGAAAAACGGCGTAAAGCTGCTTTTGATGGGCACAGTGAAAACAGGCGGAAGCGGTTGTGTCTGCCCTGAGCATGTGATGCTCAAGCGCATTCTCTCTCATCTGATCGTCGGCCGTGAGGACGTGGTCATTATGGATATGGAGGCCGGGCTGGAGCATCTCGCCCGCGGCACCACTGACTTCATGGATCAGTTCATTGTTGTCATTGAGCCCGGCGCCCGCAGTGTTCAGACCTACCACAGCGTTGTCCGGCTGGCTGCCGATCTCGGCATCCACAAGGTCAATGTGGTGGCCAACAAGGTTCGAGACGAACAGGATGAAGCGTTTATCCGCGAAAACATCCCTGAGGAGAACCTGCTTGGTATGATTCACTATAGCGGAAAAGTGGCCGATGCAGACCGCCGGTGCGCCTCTCCCTACGACATGGCAAGCGATGCGGTGGAGGAAATTCGCCGTATCAAGGAAAAAATTGACACCGACAGGAGGAATTAAGCGTGAGACGCTTATTTGACAGAGTATTTTGTGGCAACGACGAAATGTACGCCAAGGCCGAAGCTGCCCTTGCTGAGGCTGTTGCGAAGTACGGCGCCGACCATGTTATGAAGATGCCCGACACTGCTTACAACTGCGCCATCATCCTGCAGTACACCGGCATCAAGGTGGAGACCCTTGGCGATCTCCAGAAGGCCATGGAGGCCATCAAGAACGACTGGATGCCCCGCACCCAGAAGACCCAGAGCATCTTCTTCTCCGGCTTTGCCACCGCTATGGCCGCTCAGGTCATCGAGGCTTGCAAGTACGTTGAGAATCCCGCTCCCTACGGCACTGGCGACGACCGTCAGTACTGGGGCCACATGACCGACGCCGAAGTCCGTGAGCTCGGTGTTCCTCTGGTTACTGAGGACATCCCCGGCTTCGTCGTTATGATCGGGCCCGCCCCATCCGATGAGGAAGCTCGCGATACCATCAAGGGCTATCAGTCCCGCGGTATCTTCGTGTTCCTGATCGGCGGCATCATCGATCAGGCTCGCCGCATGGGCGTCACCATGGACTTCAAGGTCCGTGTGGTTCCCGTGGGCCCCGACATCTGGCAGGCTGCCCACATCGTCGACCTGGTCATGCGCGCTGCCATGATCTTCGGCAACGTTCAGCCCCTCGACTACTGGGCCATGAACACCTACACCCTCGAGCGTATCCGCGCTTTCGTTAACGCCTACAAGCCCGTTCCCGACATCGTCGTGGGCGCCGGCGCCTGCTGCATCGCCCTGGGCTTCCCCGTGGTGACCAACGATCACGAGGACGTGCACGTGGTTCCCAAGTCCCTGGTTATCTATGATAACACTCAGGACTGGATCGATGCTTCTCTCGAGGCTCGCGATATCCGCATCAAGGTTACCAGCATGGATATCCCCATCGCCTTCAACACCGCTTTCGAGGGCGAGATCATCCGTCGTAAGGCCATGCAGTTCGAGACCTACGGTGCTACCCACCCCGCTTTCGAGCTGGTTCAGACCAAGGACGTCAAGGATATCGAGGATCACAGGATCACCGTTATCGGCCCCGACTTCGACGAGTTCCCCGAGGGCGCTGATGACATCTGCCTGGCCTACATCGCCTACGTCGGCGGCAAGACCATGCAGCACGACTTCGAGTCCGTGTTCGAGCGTAAGTTCCACAGCTGGATCAACTGCCTTGAGGGTGTCATGCACACCGGTCAGCGCGAGCAGATCCGTATCCGTGTGAGCAAGACCGCCTTTGAGGCCGGCCTGCGCGCCAAGCACTTCGGCGAAGTCATCTACGCCAAGCTGAAGAACGAGTACGACACCGTTATCGACAAGTGCGAGGTCGAGGTCATCACCGATCCCGCCAAGGTCGCCGAGCTCAAGGACAACCTGGCTATGCCCACCTACGCTCACCGTGACGAGCGTCTGGCCGGCCTGACTGACGAGGCTGCTGATGTGTTCTACACCTGCACCATGTGCCAGTCCTTCTCCCCCTCTCACGTCTGCATCGTTACCCCCGAGCGTCTGGGTCTGTGCGGCGCTGTGTCTTGGCTCGACGCCAAGGCTACCAACCAGCTGAACCCCAACGGCCCCTGCCGTGTGGTCTCCAAGGAAGGCTGCGTCGACGAGCGCATCGGTATCTGGCCCGACGTCAATCGTGCCGTTAACGAGTTCTCTCAGGGTCACCTGACCGCCGTCACCCTGTACTCCCTGTTCCAGGATCCCATGACCTCCTGCGGCTGCTTCGAATGCATCTGCGGCATGGAGCCCGCCTCCATGGGTGTTGTGATCGTGAACCGTGAGTATCCCGGCTCCACTCCTCTGGGCATGAGCTTTGCTGATCTCGCCTCCATGACCGGCGGCGGCCAGCAGACTCCCGGCTTCATGGGCCATGGCAAGCAGTTCATCGGCTCAAAGAAGTTCATGCGCGCTGAGGGCGGCCTGGGCCGTATCGTGTGGATGCCCAGCAAGCTGAAGGAAGAGGTCGCTGAGGCTCTCAACGCTTCTGCCAAGACTCTCTACGGCATCGACAACTTCACCGACATGATCTGCGACGAGACCGTGGCCGCCAGCGCCGACGATCTCGACAAGATGCTCGAGTTCCTGAACGAGAAGGGCCACCCCGTTCTCTCCATGGAGCCCTTCGACATCTAAGATCGTATCTGAGTCGAAAGACTTTTTATCCACAGCAG
Source organism: Candidatus Apopatocola equi (assembly GCA_018065965.1). Taxonomy (GTDB): domain Bacteria; phylum Bacillota; class Clostridia; order Oscillospirales; family Oscillospiraceae; genus Apopatocola; species Apopatocola equi. The sequence continues at coordinate 10,440 of JAGHSH010000150.1, read as the reverse complement.
AAAAATGCCCGCCCCTTGGGCGGGCATTTTTCAGAATAAGGAGGATATACTGTATGCATATTCTTGAGCACGGTCACCATGACCATGAGCACGCTGAGGAAGTAACTCACATCACCCCGGCCATCCTGCTGGCCCATACCATTGAGCATAACCGCAACCATCTGGAGGAGCTGCACGACCTGATCCACCAGCTGGAGCCTGAACAGGCAAAGAAGGCCCACGACGCCCTGGAAAAGGTGGAGGAAGCCTATGAGAAGTTCGCCAAGGTTCTCGAGGAAATAAAGGAGAAGTAATATGTGCCTTTCAACCGCTTATCTGAACGAAAAAAAGGAAGAAACCATTGTGGCCCGCTATGTGGCTCAGGTGAAATGCGCAGACGGCAAGATCGTGCTTTCTGACATTATCGGAGCCGAGACTGAGATAGTCGGTACCATCAGCTTCATTGATTTGGAAGGCGGTACCGTTATCATTAAAACGGATGCGGCATGATATTTGAAATAATACGGGAAATTAAAAACGAGTGCGGCAATAACCAGATGCGCGATGTGTTCTTCTCCGAGGAGGAGATAGCGGATCCGGAGGTCTGGATCCGGCAGAAGGAACCCTTTGCGGAGAGCATTGAGCGAGATGATATGCCCAACGGCATGAAGTATCGGGTCTTTGCCCACGGTCTGTTTACTGAATATACATTAACAGAAGCCTGAACCAAAATACAGAAAGCTCTCAGGGATACCGGAAAAGGGACACCCACAGAGACGGAAAGGAAGAAATATGCCCCATACCATTGCTCTGGCCGGCAAGGGCGGCGTCGGAAAGACTACCATCACCGGCATGCTGATCGAATATCTTATCGACAAGAAGAAAACCCCCATTCTGGCTGTGGACGCTGACGCCAACTCCAACCTCAACGAGGTGCTGGGCGTGGAGGTGGACATGACTCTCGGCGATATCCGCGAGGAGATCGAACGCAGCGAGAGCTCGAAGGACAACCCCATCCCCGCCGGCGTTACCAAGGCGGACTATGCAGAGCAGAAGTTCAATCAGGCCCTGGTGGAGGACGACGACTTTGACCTGCTGGTTATGGGCCGCACCCAGGGCAAGGGCTGCTATTGCTTTGTCAACGGCCTGCTTTCCACCCAGGTGCAGAAATACTCCAGCCAGTACAAGTATATCGTTGTGGACAACGAGGCCGGCATGGAGCATTTGAGCCGCGGCGTTCTCCCCTCTGTGGACACCGTGATCCTGGTCTCTGACGCGTCCCGCCGCGGAATTCAGGCCTGCGCCCGCATTCACGAGCTGGTAAAGGAGCTGAAGCAGGGCGAGAAGCAGATGAAGCTCATTGTGAACCGCGCCAAGGCCGGAGAAATCTCCGAGGGCGTGAAAGAAGAAATCGAGCAGTCCGGCATGGAGCTGCTCTGCGTGCTGCCCGTGGACGAGGACGTTTATGAGTATGACGGAGAGGGCAAGCCCACCTCCGGTCTCCCCAAGGATAATCCCATGAAGAAGGCGCTTTACGCCGCACTGGATACGCTGAAGTTCTGATCAGAAGGGAAACGATTATGCCGAAGATTACTTTTCGCTTTAGCGACGGGAAGGAAATTGTATCGACTGCACGCAGCGGCGAGTCTCTGATGGAGATCGCCAAGGGTGCCGGTGTGGATATTGATGCGCCCTGCGGCGGTAACGGAACCTGCGGTAAATGCCGCGTTCGGCTGCTGGAGGGTGAGGTCGACTGCAAGCAGAGCAAGCATATCAGCGATGAGGACTGGGCCAAGGGATGGAGACTGGCCTGCCAGAGCAAGATCCTGGACGCCTGCACGGTGGAGGTTCCCGATTCCGCCTCTGCTTTTAAGACCGGCATCCGCACCGCCGATCTCAATGACCCTGCTACCTTTGCGATTTTTGAGAATATTCAGTCTGAGCTCGGCGAAGTGGGACTGATGCAGGAGAAGGCTGTTTTCTCTGCCATCGTTTCCATGAACGTGCCCACGCTGGATGATACCATGCCCGACAACGAGCGCCTGATCTGGGCGGCGGAGGAAGCCACGGGCTGCGAGAACATTACCCTGAGCTACAATGCTCTGATGGTACTGGCCTCTGTGCTGCGGGAAAATGATTTTACCGTTCGCTGCGTGTTTGCCCGGAAGGGCGACGCCCTTGAGATCCTGGATGTTCTCGACAAGGACGATACCGGCCCCATCTGCGGCGTAGCCGTGGATATCGGCACGACCACTGTTACCTGCTGCCTTGTGGATCTGGAGAGCGGAAAGCTCCATGGCAAGGCCAGCGCAGGCAATGGGCAGATCCGCTACGGCGCAGACGTGATCAACCGCATTATCCAGTCTGTAAAGCCCGGCGGAGCCGAAAAGCTGCGCAAGGCCGTGGTGGACGAAACGCTCCTGCCTCTGCTCGACAGCGTGTGCCATCAGGGCGGCATCTCCCGCAAACATATCTACCGCATCTGCATTGCGGGCAACACCACCATGGAGCATCTGCTGCTGGGCGTGTTTGCGGATCCCGTGCGTATGGAGCCCTTTGTGCCTTCCTTCTTCTCCGCCGGCAACCTCCGCGCTGCGGATGTGCTGCCCGGTCTGAACACCGCTGCCACGCTGGTGCTTGCTCCCAATGTGGGCAGCTATGTGGGCGGCGATATTACCGCGGGCGTGCTCTCCTGCGAGCTGTGGAGAAAAAGCGAGCTGAGCCTGTTCATCGATCTGGGCACCAACGGCGAGATCGTGCTGGGCAACAGCGACTTTATGCTGACCTGCGCCTGCTCCGCAGGCCCCGCCTTTGAGGGCGGCGAGATCAGCCACGGTATGCGTGCCACGGACGGCGCTATTGAGGAGATCACCATTGACAAGGAGTCTATGGAGCCGACCTTCTCTGTGATCGGTGAGAGCGGCACAAAGCCCGTTGGCCTTTGCGGCAGCGGCCTCATCGACATCGTGGCTGCTCTGTTCCGCACCGGCATCATCGATCCCAAGGGCAAATTCCACCGGGAAGGCCGCCGCATCCGTCGGGATGAACACGGTCAGGGCCGCTATGTTATCGCCTTTGAGGATGAGTCCGGGGACGGCAGCGAGGTTTCCATCAACGAGACCGATATTGACAATTTCATCCGTGCCAAGGGCGCGATTTTCTCCGCCGTGCTGCTGATGCTCCGCAAGCTGGACATGACCCCCGATATGCTGGATTATATCTGGATCGCGGGCGGCATAGGCTCTGGCATTGATTTCAAGAACGCAATCACCATCGGCATGTTCCCCGATGTGGAGCTGGAAAAGTTCCACTACATCGGCAACTCCTCCCTGACTGGCTCCTATGCCATGCTGCTGGCCGTTGATGCGGAGGCCAAGGTCGAGGAGCTGGGCCGCAATATGAGCTATGTGGAGCTGAGCAACGAGCCGAGCTACATGGACGAGTTTGTGTCCGCCTGCTTCCTCCCGCATACCACAGCCAGTCTTTTTCCGAGTGTGGAGGTAGAATAAATGGAAGCACCCTACAGAGCCGATAACCTGATCGCTGCTCCGCTGGAGCACTACATGGGACTGCTGAAGGAAGCAGATCCAATGGAGATCGCCGAGCGTACCGGTCTCCCCTACGCCGACGGCAAGTTTACCCTTGAATTTCTGAACATGGTTCGTCCCATCACCTTCCCGGATTTCTCCGATGAGTGTTGGGATGACAAAGGCCGCATCCTCTTTGGCCGTTTCCTGCTGGAGGGCCAGAAGCCCGGCCCCTACACCGACTTCCTGCCCTATCGGCAGCTGAAGTGGGGCGAGACCTATAACGAGCCCTTCACCAACCGCTGCATCAACCGTATGTCCGGTACCTACGGCTGGCGGCCGCAGGTCTTTGAGAAGGCGTGCCAAGGCCTCGGCGGCGTTCCCATTGAGAGCAGCGGCATCGGCTACGAGTTCCGCTTTATGCCGGAGCTGTACATCCGCTTTATCCTTTGGGAAGGCGATGACGAATTCCCCGCCTCCGCGCAGATCCTCTTCTCCGATAACTTTGACCGCGCTTTCTCCGGCGAGGATCGCGTGTACTGCTGCGAGCAGATCCTCGGCAACATGAAGCGTTACCACTGATCGGCAAAAACAGAAAAAACAGATTTCCTCTGCATGGGCTGTGCAGAGGAAATCTGCATATTACAGGCTATTATAAACAGGAGGAATTAGGAAATGACTTATTCTGATCAGCTCGGCGCTGCCATCAAGGCAGAAAACGTGCCTGTCCCCGTTTACGGAAAAGCGGCCGAGGCAGCGAAGAAAGAACTGCCCGGCGATAACAGTTCAGTCAGCTATGCGGAGGCGCGGGCGGTTCTGCTCTCCAATCAGGCTCTTCGCAGAGAGGTCATGGAAAAATACCCGGATTATGCGCTGCGGGTGGCGACTCTGGGCGATACCGTCTGGTTCGGCTCCTATGATCACGGCGGAAGTGTGGAATCCATTGAATGGATCGTGCTCCGGAGAGACGGAAAGAAGCTGCTGCTTCTCAGCAAGCAGGGCCTGGACGCTGCCCCTATGCATCCGGTCTATGAAAACGTGGCGTGGTCCGGCTGTACGCTCCGTAATTGGCTGAACGGCGAATTTGTTAAAACAGCGTTTACGGCCCAGGAGCAGAGCATGATCCTCTACACGCCCCTTTCTCCCGACAGAGAGGTGAATATCTACGCAAACCACGGAGAAAACACCATGGATCGGCTCTTTCTCCTTACGCTCTCTGATGTTCGGGAATACTTCCCCAAAGAGCAGGACAGACTTTGTGAGCCCACGGCATATGCTGTTTCGCGCGGTGCTTACTGCCGCGAGGGAAAATGCTGGTGGTGGCTGCGGACGCCCGGCTGCGCCCCGCTGTACTATACCTTCTGCTATCTCAACGAGAGAGGCGAACTCAAGGATCGCGGCGACGGTGTGGATCATCCCGATAACGCAGTCCGTCCGGCCATGTGGATCAGCCTCGGATAAGCGAAAAGAACAGAAAACTGAGCCCTTCTCCGAAAAGAGAGGGGCTCAGTTTTTTAGGCTTTATCAGTCAATGGCATAGGAGAAAGAGCATTCCTCGGCGCAGTCCTGCAGGACGTGCCGCAGTGCTACGCAGCGGGGAAGCCCGAGCTGTTCCTCCAGCGTATCCCAGCCGTGGATACGGAGCAGAAACGGAGTCTTCAGAGCCTTGTCGGCCAGACAGTCATGGAGAGCGTCATAGTTTCTGCCGTAGTAGGCGGGGAAGTTCAGCAAAGCAGCCAAAGCCACATGGAGCTCCTCAGAGGAGCGGATGCAGCGGCAATAAAGATCAAAAATCAGTTCATTCTCCATCAGGGTTCTCCATAAAGCAGTTCAAAGCTTTCGTAATGATCGCCGGTGTAGTAGATGAGACCGTCATTGCTGAAGACGATGCGCTTCGCACCCCGGCTTTTCGCGCCCGTGGTGTCGATGTCGCACTCGGTGTAGCTGCGGCCGGGCGCAGCGGGCAGCAGCCCCTCATAGTTGCCGAAGCGGGAGCCGCCGATGCTTTTGCCCGGAGCAAATTTCTCCAGACTGCCGCCGGACCAGCCCAGCTTCTCTGCGTCTTTTTTGGAGATGTAGTTAGCGGGAAGATGACCGTAGAGGTGAATGTAGAGGGCTACCTCCTCCTTACTGTCATAGCTGCCGTTCTCATCAAGAACCGGGGCGGCCGGGGGCGTCTCCTCCGCTGCCGTGGGTTCTTCGGGGGCATCCGTCAGGGCTTCGTCAAAGGGCGGCTCGGCCGTGACCAGCAGCACCGACTCGGCGCTCCCGCTCAGAGGCAGCTTTTCCGAGGCAGGCTCTGCTTCCGGGGAGAAGAAAAACAGATAGCCGAGTACCAGCGCAAAGACCAGCAGGGTTGATAACAGAGATTTTTTATTTTTCATCAGGATCCTCCATGGTTGAGAATTATTTCCACATAGCATACAGGACGGTGACCGGCTCGGTCAGCCGGATCTTATCGCCGAAGTGATAGCTTGTGCCGCTTCCGTCCGGTTCCGTGTTGAAGTACCAGAGAGAAGGATAAGCAGCGCCTATACGATCCACGGTTGTCTCTTCTCCAACGGTGAGAATATCAGTGGAGAGATTATAGCCTCTCCCACCGTTCAGGTCATAATAAAGATAGGCGGCGTCCTCCGAGAAGCCCTTATCCAGCATAGCCAGCCGGGTGCGGCAATCGGCGATCAGCTCGTTCAGTTCCTTTTCTACGGCTTCTGTGCGGCCTTCATATGTGTAGTTCAGATAAGCCTTGCTCCAGAGATAGGAATCCATGACCACGGAGGAACGCACAGAAGTACCGAGAGAGGAAAGATCCTCAATGGCGGATTCATAGGCGGGACGAACTTCTGCCCACAGCGACCGGACAAGCTCGCGAAAATCTTCTGTGCGGAACAAAAGATTCATGGCAGTCGGAACCGGCGCATGGCCAAAAAGCATCTTCAGAAGGTTATAACTGTTGCGGGCATACCATCTTGTGGGGTCACCGATGCTGAAGCCATAGCGCGGGGTGGCATCTTTTTTCGGGAAAAAGGCATGGTCATAATCCCAGGCACAGACAGCGTAGAACTTGTCCTCCCCGGCGGGCTTATAGAAAAAGGTGCTGGTGAGTACGGAATCCATGTCCATGCAGAATTCCTCGAGAATATAGCTGCGGGCCATGCTCTCCAGATCAATGTAGTCCGAATAATGCTTGCCCTTGCTGTTATAGCCCGTGGGGGAGCGCAGCGCCTCCTCCGCTTCATTGAAGAGAAGCGCAATATACTCAACCTCCTCCATGGAGGGACGCTTGGGGGACTTGAAGGTAACGCCCTGATGGTACTCAGTGGCAAAGCCGCTGCGGCTCTCATAGTAGCGGGCGGAGGTGTTCAGCTCCAGAATATACCCGCCGGTGATATCATCCGGATTGTTTTCCAATGGGAACCCTTTCAGGAGCATACCGTTGTCCAGCTCAACCTCCCTGGCTTTCAGCGAAGAGATGTCTGTTCCCAGATTTGCACGCTTGTTGGCTTTGTCAAGATCCCTCATCTCAACACGGCCTTCCCCGGGCTCAACGTTTTCGGCGCACTGGTAGAGCCCCATATAGTCTCCGTTGATATACAGGTCGAACAGCATGGACTCAGAGGTAAAGAGAATGCCGGAATCCCGACCAAGCCGCAGACCGAGCGTGTTGCGGATGCGGGTCCCGTCGGGATAGTTGGCGATGAGAGCCCACTTTTTTGCTTTAGGCATACCGAACAGGGAGGTCTTAGAGAAGAAGCTCAGATTATAGGATAGCTTTGGGTAGGTTTTTGATCCTTTGCCGCGAAGTCTGAGCTTTTCATAGCGACCCGAAAACAGCTCTTCGCCGGACTGATAAACGGCCGCTGCGCCTGCTTCATAGTTCGCATCACTTTTGTTCACCGTGAAGAGATTCCCGCTGTCGGTGGTCAGAAAGACAGAGGGAAGATTGCTGCCCCTGAGCAGGATAAGCTGATAAGAGTTCTTTCCGCAGCTGACCCCGTAGATGTGACCGGGCTGCGAAAAGGCAGCGGTGAGCTGACCGGAGGTGATCGGCTGTCCGTCAACGGTCACAGTAAGAGAGGAGTCGAAAAAGGGCGTGATGTTTTCCGGGTCACAATCCGAGGGGACAAAAAGGTAGTAAGTCCTGCTTGAATCCAGCATGGGGGAAACGGTGTCGGGAGCGGACTCCACGCCGGAGAAAAAGTTGAAGCGGACAGGAAAGAAGCTGTATGCGTGCGCATGGGAGGGAAAGAAAACAGCCAGGAATAAGAAAACAGCGAGACAGCAGAAACGGGAATATGTTTTTCGATTCATCGGAGTGCCTCCTTTTCAGAACGCTCAGATCGCATGCCGGAGCCACAGCACCACCAGCGCACAGAATTCGCGGATGGCATAGTGCAGATACCCGGCGGGGGTGCAGGATGCAGGGATGCCGTAAAAGCTCTGGGGCCAAAGTTGGGCCCGTGCCAGACGCAGGGCGCGGTAGATGTGGAAATTGTTGGTGACTACCCCCACGGTTTCTACGCCCTCCGGCAGCAGGGGCATGGAACAGCGGAAATTGTTCTCGGTGCTGTCGGATTCCTCCTCCAGCAGGATGCGGGCGGGATCGATGCCCTGCGCCACGAGGCCTTCATAGATGCAGCGGGCCTCGCTGATGCCCTCATCATCCCCCTGCCCGCCGGAGGCGATGCAGAGAGTGTCGGGATTGCTGTGCAGATATGCCGCCGCGGCGTCGATCCGCTGATCCAGCGCACCGCTGGGAGCGGTGCCGTTGACCTTGGCGCCCAGCACGATCACCGCATCCAGCCCCTCGGGCGCTTTGGCAAAGGAGCCGGAGACTACGAAGCTCTCCACGAAGAAAAAAAGGGCAAAGCCTGCCGTGAGAAAAATCCGCCAGCAGAGAATGAGGGGGCGGGGGAGCGGGACGGGAACGCCGTGAACGGCGGCATAGCGCACCAGACCGTAGCGCACAAAGCACACCAGCGCCCCCAGAGGCCACAGCCAGAGCATGGACTGGGCAAAGCTGATGGCAAGTCCCATGCCCAGATAGTAGACCAGACAAAAAATGCCGAAGAGCAGAACGAGCGTGTTGAAGATCATTCCTTCTTCTCCTGTGCGGCTGCTGCGGCGCCGAAGCCGGCGCTGCCGGCCAGACCGTCCTGCCGGAGGAGGGAGTCCATGGTGCGGATCTCGGCGTTGATATCCAGCGTTTCACTGAGGAAAAGGGAATCGTACTGCTTTTCAAAGGCCTCGCAGAGGGTCTTCATCATGCCTTCAATATTCTCCATGGAGCGGCGGATGTTTTCACCGCCCACGGTGGAGCGCTCAAAGCTCGCGTAGGAGCGCAGGAGCTCGATGGTGGTGGGAAGATAGTAATCCATGAAGCGGCGGAGGGAGGAAGCCTTTTCGGGCGCCTGCCGCACAGCCAGGAAGGTGGCTCTGGCCACGGTCTCGATGCGGGTGATCATCTCGCTCATGCTCTCGTCCTCAATGAGCACGTTGAGCTGCTGCAGCTCGGTGAGCATGGCCTCATAGCCTTCGGCATTATTGCCCTGGGCGGCCTTTTCCTGCGCCTGACGCTCCTGCTGTGCCTTCTCGGCATTGAGAGCGGCTTCATCAATGATGAGCTCGCCGGCTCCCACATCCACGCGGGCAGCAGGGCCGAAATAGCCCCGTGCCACCATGTCCCGGAGATCCGACACGGTCTTGTCATAGCTGCGCTTCATCTGCGCAGAAAGAAAGCGCAGATTCACGCCGGGCCGCTGGCCGACGGTACGCAGAAAGCGGGTATAGAGCTTCTCCCGGCGCTTCTTGCCGGCGAAGATGCCCAGGGGGATCGCACCCACCACGGAGAAGGAGCCGGCGATAATGGACATGGCTACCGATTCATCGCCGGCGAGAAAGGCTGCGACCAGGAAGAGGATCGCGGCGGGAACCAGAAAGAGAGAGGCGGGAATGAGAAGAAAGCCGGCGCCCTTGCTGACAGGCCGCAGCCGATTCTGCTCCTGCGTCCGGCGTGCGCTCTCCGTCCTGCGCTGCTGCCGCTGGGCGGCAAAGTCGGCCTCGGCGCTCCGGAACTCCTCGCTGTAGCGATAGCGGTTCTGGGAGCTGCTCTTCTGCGCTTCCCGGGCAGCGGTACGGGCAGTGCGGATGCCCTGCTCCACGGAGCGGAGCAGCTCGTCCTTACTGACGCGAACGGCGTCGCCCACCAGATCGGTGGTGTTTTTCAGCTCCCGGAGAATATTCTGTGCCAGATCGCCCAGATCGTCATTGGATTCCCGGCGGTCGCCGAAGGGATCAAAGGGGGTGTTAGCCATGGGGAGTGACCTCCAGATGTTCAAAAAAGTCATTTTTCGCCTCGTCCTCGCCTACAAGGGAACGGTAGAGACCGAAGCGGTAACAGTCATAGGGGGAACCGTGCCCGTAGACCACAAAGGGTGAAACGGCCAACTGATTCTTATGGCAGGCGTAGGCCTGCTCTGCGACCTGAAAGCCCGTGAGCCCGCCGAAGGAGGAAAGGGGAGAATCCCAGTCCATGACCGTCTGTGTTTCCTCCTCACCGTAGAGGTGAAGGTAGGTCTTGGGCACATCCCACACGCCCCATACTTCTGCGCTCTCCGGGCAGAAGGCCGGGTCAGCGGAGCCTTGCAGAGCCGTGTCCAGCGCCTGGAAGAGACGCAGATGGCCACCGTGGCCGTATTCGCCGTTCCTGTCCTGTGAGAGTACCACGGCGGGACGGAAGCGGCGAAGCTGTTCGCAGATATAGGCGGCGGTGTCCTCGTCGCTGTACTGGTTCAGAAGATAGTCGTCCATGGGACTGATGATGGGATAACGGTCAATGCCCATGGTCCAGAGCCCGTCCAGCGTTTCGTTGGGACGGGTAGCATTGCCCCAGTGGCTGGTAAAATAACAGACCTGCACGGCATAGCCCCGCTCC
>JAGHSH010000289.1 GCA_018065965.1 Candidatus Apopatocola equi | reverse complement strand
GCTTAGGCAGCTGGAGCGGGAATATGCCGAGGCACAGCACAGCTACCTGAAAAAATCGGCCGATGCTGAGCGGAAGCGGACGGAATATGCCGCACGGAGCCGCTCCTATCTGGACGAGCAGGCCGGTATTCTGGCCGGGGAGCTGGAGGAGGGTAGGCCCTGCCCGGTCTGCGGCTCGGTGCATCATCCCGCCCCCGCCGTCAAGTCGGAGGCCGCTCCCAGCCGGGAGGAGCTGGAAAAGCTCCGCAAAGCACTGGAAAGGGCCGAGGCGGAGGAGCGCCGTGCCAGCAGCGCTGCCGGAGAACTGCGGGCGCAGCTGGAGGAGCGCAGCGCCTCCGTGCTGGACGCTGCCCGGGAGCTTCTTCCCGCAGAGAGCATTCAGGCTCTCGCTGCGGCGCTGCCGGAGGCCGCAGAGCGCTGCAGCGAGGCGCTGGCGCAGAAGAACGCAGAGCTGAGCGCCGCACGCAGACGCAGTGAACGGGCACGCACGCTGAGTCCGAGCTCTCCGGCGCGGAGGCTGAGCTGGAGCAGCTGAAGGAGGCTCTCAGCACCCTGCGGCAGGCCATGAGCTCCGACAAAACCGAAGCGGAACTGCACACGCAGGAAGCAGAGCGGCTGAAGCAGCAGCTTCTCTTCGCCTCCAGGCAGGAGGCCGAGAAGGAGATTCGTTCCATGGATAGCCGCCGCACCGCTCTGCAGAAGGAGCTGGAAACCATGGCGGAGAAGCTGCAGAGCAGTGCCGAGTGCATCGCCTCTGCGGAAGCCGTGATCCGGGAAACGGAAAAGCGGCTTACTGCTGCCCCCGCGGTGGACGAAGCGGCAGAGAAGCAGCGCGCAGAGCTTCTCGGGGAACGGAAGGCGCAGCTCAATGACCGGAGCCGGAAGCTCGCCACCCGTCTCTCCGTAAACGGCAGACTGCTGGATAATCTGCAGACCCAGTCCGGTGCTCTGGCGGATCTGGAAAAGAAGCTGAGCTGGGTCGGCGTGCTGGCTGATACGGCAAGCGGTTCTCTGAGTGGAAAAACAAAGGTCATGCTGGAAACGTATGTGCTGATGCGGTATCTGGACCGGATCCTGGAGAGGGCCAATGTGCGGCTGATGGTCATGTCTTCGGGGCAGTATGAGCTGCGCCGGAGCAGAGAGGCGGCCAACCGTCAGAGCCAGAGCGGTCTGGAGCTGAATGTGGTCGATCACAGCAACGGCAGCGAGCGCAGCGTCAAGTCCCTCTCCGGCGGTGAGTCCTTCCTGGCCTCTCTGGCGCTGGCGCTGGGTCTGTCCGATGAGATTCAGGCCTCCTCCGGGGGGATCCGGCTGGACACCATGTTCGTGGACGAGGGCTTCGGCTCTCTGGACGAGGACACCCTCGCTCAGGCCATGAAGGCTCTCAGCTCCCTCTCTGAGGGCAACCGACTGGTGGGCATCATCTCCCATGTAAAGGAGCTGCAGAGCCGTATCGACCGTCAGCTGGCCGTCCGGAAGGATCGGGAGCAGGGCAGCCGGGTCGAGCTGATCATATAAAAAGCGGTACGCTGCAAAATTTTTTCGTTTTGCAGCGTACCGCTTTTTTTGAGATACGCTGTTCTCATGACCGCGGCACGCTGCCGCGACTGGCATTCAGCCCCCCGCCGCGCGGCAATGCAATTAAATCATACTCAGCTTTTACACTTTTCGATATTTTTTCTTTACTTTTCCCATGATTTGGTCTATAGTTTACTGCAAAGGTACTTTGTGCCATTTCCGGGGTGCCAAGGAGGGAAAAGCTTTGTATCCTGTACTGATCCTGCGATCGGAGTTTGTCTGTCTTGTCATACTTGTCTTTCTGTATTTTACCTCCTCCTATTATCATATCGATCAGAGCGGCACTCCCTTCGGCCGTATTCTGCGGCTGGCGATCCTCCATGTGATTTTCGACATCATCACCGTTCTGACTGTCAACCATCCGGACAGCATTCCCGCCGGTCTGAACTGGATCTGCCATGTCTGCTTCCATCTCTCCGCCATTTTCTTCTCCAATGAGCTTCTCTCCTATGCAGTAGCCCTCTGCTATCCCGACAAAACCAGACTGTATCGCCGGATCGGATGCGGTCTGATCATCCTCTATATCATCTCCCTCGCCTTTCTGGAGATCGAATATGTACCTGCTCTGGGCACCTATTCCAGTGCGGGCACACCGGCCGTACTCGGCTTCCTGCTGGCTTTTTCGCTTCTCATCATGGCTCAGGTCTTTCTCTTTTTCAATCTGGACACGCTGCCCAGCTCCATTAAGACCGCGCTCATCCCCATGATGGTCGTCCTGATGATCGTGGAGGTCTGTCAGATGTTTTTCCGCAGTCTGCTCTTCACCGGCGGCTCCGTTACCATCGTGACCGTGGGGCTGTTCTTCTCGCTGGAAAACCCCGTGGAGGTTTTCCGCAAAAAGGCCATGACCGATGCCCTCACAGGCGTTCGCTCACGGGCCAGCTATGAGGAAGAGATCGATAAATATGACCAGCAGTTCCGGGAAAGCCCCGGAGATGAATATGCCTTTGTTTTCTTCGATCTGAACAATCTCCGCAGTGTCAACAACAGCCTCGGTCACGCAGAGGGCGACAACTATATCACCCTCGTCGCCTCCGCCATCAGCCGCTGCATGAAGAACTGCACCGCCGTTTACCGCATCGGCGGAGACGAGTTCCTGATCCTTTACTGCCGGGTAGACGAGGACACCGTAAAGAAGGAGATCGAGGCCGTGCAGAACGCCTGTCTCCAGGCCTCTGAGGGGCTGGAATACAGTGCCTCCATCTCCGCCGGCTATGCCCGCTCCTCTTCTAACAGCAGGAGTCTGCGGGAAGTGGTGAGAAGCGCGGATTATTCCATGTACCGGAACAAGCAGCGCAGCAGCTCTGATGCTGTCATTCCCGCCTCCGCCGATGCGCAGGTGAACTACTCCGGTCTTACCGGCAAGATGTTTGACGCCATCTGCGCCGCCAGTGACCGCAGCTACCCCTTCCTGATGAACATCGACACCAATGTGACCAGAGTGTCCCCCGGCTGGAAGGGATATTTCGGACTGGAGGACGAGTTCTTCACGGACTTCACTTCGGTGTGGCTGCAGTATGTCCATCCGGACTATCGCGATGGCTTACTGGAGGATCTTGCCGCCGTCCTCAACGGCCACCGGAAATACCACAATTACGAATATCTGGCCCGCAATGCCGACGGCGACTATGTATCGGTCAGCTGTCAGGGCTCGATCTTCCGGGACAGCACCACCGGTGTCTCCTATTTTTCCGGTTTTATGATCAACCACGGCATGGAGGAGAACATTGATCCCACCACCGGTCTGCCGAATTTTGATGCGCTGACCACCGTGGTCTGCCGGTATATGGACGAGGGCCGTCCCTTCTCTGTGATGAAGCTGAAGCTCAACAGCTTTGCCCGGATCAATATGCTCTATGGCTACAACGGCGGCAGCGAGGTCATCAGCCGCATCACCGAGATCCTCACCGAGGAGCTCGGCGGCGTCGGCGAGATCTTTTCGCAGGCCTCCGTGGACTTCTCCATTTTCTTTGAAACCTCCGATGAGCAGGTGCTGCTGGATTATTACAGCCGCATCTACGAGCGCTGCATCGCCGGTCTGGAAACGGATGTGGGCACGGTGCCGGTGCTGATTTCCGGCGGCGCCTTTACCACCAAGGGTGAGCGCTATGAGATCCGTCAGCTTCGCAGCTGGCTTGTTTTCGCGCTGGAGGAATCCCATTACTACCGCCGCAACAAGCTCGTGTTCTACCGGGAAATGAAAAGTTCCTCCGGCGGCACGGACATTTCCCTGCTCTCGCAGATCCATGCCGATGCTCTGGCGGACATGACCTACTTCCGTCTCCGCTACCAGCCCATCGTGGATCTGCAGAGCGGAAGGACGGTGGGAGCCGAGGCCCTGCTGCGGTGGATCCATCCCCATCTCGGGGAGGTGCAGCCCGGCCAGTTCATTGCGTTTCTGGAGAACGATCCCTGCTATTACCGGTTGGGTCTGAAGATCATCGAGCAGGCCGTAACGGATGCGGCAGAGCTGAGGAAAACCGTTCCGGGCTTCCGGGTGAATGTAAACATCACCGCGCTGCAGCTGCAGAACGAGCATTTCTCCGAGCATGTGCTGGAGATTCTGGAAAAGCACGGCTTCGCCCCCGATGGGCTGATGCTGGAGCTCACGGAGCGCTGTAAGGAAATGGACAGCAGCTTTCTGGCCAGAAAGATCGCCGAGCTGCGCAGTAAGGGCATCCTTGTCGCGTTGGACGATATGGGCACGGGCTACTCCACCATCAGCCTGCTGATGGATATCCCCGTAGACGAAATCAAGCTGGATCGGGACTTTGTGCGGGAAATGGTGAAACGGGAAAGCTACCGGCTCTTCGTCCGGGCGCTGGTACTGGGTTCCTCCTACGGCAGCCACTTCACCATCTGTTTCGAGGGCATCGAGGATCGGGAAATGCTGGGTACGGTCAGCGTTTTCGGAGAATATCTGGCGCAGGGCTACTACTTTGCTCGCCCCCTGCTCATAGAAGACTTCATCACTTATATCGCCCGGGAACGGTAAGTCCCGTGAGTCCGCAGCAAAACGGAAACTTTTGCAGCGGACTCATTTTTTCGTCGTTCCCACCCGGCGGGGGACTGAGCGGCGGAGAAGAGAATGCGGATTGCCGCGTCGTTTCGCTCCTCGCAATGACAGGGGGAGCTGAAAGCCGAATGCAGCGATTCAGAGCGAGGCTCCGGCCTGCTCTTGTCAGCAGCGGGAAAAGGTGATAAAATCAAGAAAAACAGCGGAGAAGGGAGAGGCATATGTTCAATATCCTTGTAGTCGATGACGATAAAAATACCCGTTTGCTGCTGCGGGCCGTTCTGGAGGACGAGGGCTACGCAGTCTTCACGGCCGAAAACGGAGCGGACGCACTTTCCGTGCTGGATCGGGAATATATCGATCTTTGCGTGCTGGACGTGATGATGCCCAAAATGGACGGCTATGCCTTCACCCGGGAGCTGCGGCAGAACAACAATGAGCTCCCCATCCTGATGGTCTCCGCCAAACAGCTGCCCCAGGACAAGCGGCAGGGTTTTCTGGTGGGCACGGACGATTATATGACCAAGCCTCTGGACGAGCAGGAGCTGCTGCTGCGCATCAAGGCGCTGCTGCGGCGCTCCCGGATCGTGCACGAGCGGCGGATCCAGCTGGGCGAGGTCACGCTGGATTATGATTCCATGACCGTCAGCAAAGGCGATCAGGTTGTGGAGCTGCCGCCCAAGGAGTTTCTGCTGCTCTATAAGCTGCTGAGCTATCCCGGCAAGATTTTTACTCGCATCCAGCTCATGGACGAGATCTGGGGCGCGGACAGCGATACCGGCTGGGAGACCGTGACCGTTCACATCGGTCGGCTCCGCAGGCGCTTTGAGGGCTGGGAGGAATTTGAGCTTCAGTCCGTCCGCGGTCTGGGCTACAAGGCGGTGAAAAAATGCTGAAGCCCCACGAACGCCGCAGCCCCACGGAGAAGCAGCTCAACCGGCGGCGGCGCTTTTCGCTGACGCTGTTTTATGCGGTGGTCACCTTTCTGCTGCTCCTGCTCTCCCTGCTCATCGCCGTGCTGGCCAGTGTGCTCTTCATCAAGTACGATGTGCTCATGCACATTCCCCGGGAGCTGATCCCCAATGTGAATCAGGTGCTTCTCTTCATGCTGCTGCTCTCGCTGGCCGTCGGCGGACTGCTCTCGCTGCCCATCGTGCAGCTGCAGATTTTCCCGCTCAACCGGCTCATCACCCAGATGAACCGGCTGGCCTCCGGAGATTTTAAGGCACGGCTCCACTTCCGCCGGATCATCACCTTCATGCCCGGCTACGCGGATATGGAGGAGAGCTTCAATAAGATGGCCGCCGAGCTGGAGAACACCGAGATGCTCCGCTCCGACTTCGTGAACAACTTCTCCCATGAGTTCAAGACCCCCATCGTATCCATTGCGGGCTTTGCCAGGCTTCTGCAGAGGGGCTCGCTCTCCGAGGAGCAGCGCCGGGAATATCTGAACGCCATTTCCGAGGAATCCCTGCGCCTGTCCAACATGGCCACAAATGTGCTGAATCTCTCCAAGCTGGAAAAACAGACCATCCTCACGGATGTGCGGCGCTTCAATCTCAGTGAACAGATCCGCTCCGCCATTTTGCTGCTGCAGCATTCCTGGAGCGCCAAGAACCTGGACTGGGCGCTGAATCTGGAGGAATACGAGATCGAGGCCAATGCAGAGCAGCTCATGGAGGTGTGGATCAACCTGCTGGGCAACGCCGTGAAGTTCTCTCCGGAGGGCAGCACCGTGGAGCTGAGCGCGGAAGTCCGCAGCGGCAGCATTACGGTGTCTGTCACCAACCCCGGCGAGCTTTCCCCGGAGCAGCTGAACAAGATCTGGTCCAAGTTTTATCAGGGGGATGAATCTCACTCGCAGGCAGGCAACGGCATCGGTCTCGCCATCGTCAAGCGCATCGTGGAGCTGCACAAGGGCAGCGTGGAGGCCGCAAGCAGCGGCGGAAAAGTGCATTTTTCCGTCCGTCTTCCCCTCAAAAGCTGATTTTGTTTCGTTTCGGTT
>JAGHSH010000148.1 GCA_018065965.1 Candidatus Apopatocola equi | reverse complement strand
GCGTTGTCCCGATCCTCTCCAAAAAGGAAGGTATGCGGGAAGAGTGCTTCCAGCTCCAGCCACTGGTTTTCCTCCAGATAGCGGAGGGTAAAGCCGCTGCCCGCGTCGGCCATCATGGCCTCCAGCGCAGGGCGAAGCTCGCCGCTGCCGATGGGAAAAAGGAAAAACCGGCCGCGGAGCCTGCACTGCAGCTCCAGACTCATTCGCTCCCCATACTCTGCCAGCAGCAGGGGGCAATGCCGGTGCCAGAGAAAGACGGAGGAAAAGCCGGTGGAGGAATTGCGGCGGTTTTCCGGGCTCAGGGCAGACTGCCAGCGTGCCCGGTCAGAGAGGGAGGGGGTGCTTCTTCAACATATATGGTTTCCTTCCTTATCAGCGAATTTCAGTACAGGCGCTCACAGAGCTGTTTGGCCCGGCTGCGGATGCTCCGGAGATCCGCAAAGGTCTCCGGCCGCTTGGTGGGATCCCGCAGCAGCGCCGAGGGGTGATAGATGGCGGTGGCGGGGATGCCGCGGATGCTGAACCATTCCCCGTGCTGCCGGGTGATCTTGAAATCCTCCGAGATCAGCGCAGAGGCGGCAATGCGGCCGAGACAAACGATCAGCTTCGGCTGCACCCGGGCGATCTGGGCCTCCAGCCAGTGACGGCAGGCGTCCTGCTCCTGGGCAAGGGGATCCCGGTTGCGGGGCGGGCGGCACTTGACCACATTGCAGATATAAAGCCGGGAGCGGTGCAGATCGATCAGCTCCAGCATATCGTCCAGCAGCTGCCCGGCAGGGCCCACAAAGGGCTCTCCCTGCAGATCCTCCTGCTCGCCGGGGCCTTCACCGATGAGCATGAGCTCCGCGTGCTCGTCTCCCACGCCGAAAACCACATGGTGCCGCGTTTCACAAAGAGGACACGCCCGGCAGCGGAGACATTCCCGCTCAAGCTCCTCCAGCGTCAGTTCTTCCTCCATGGCTTTGCCCTCCTCCCCTGTTTTTGTCATTTCCCGTCGATTGTAGCACAGCCGCGGCGGGAATGCAAGAAAAAGGAAAGCGCCCTTCCGGCTCACTGGGAGCGGGAAGGGCGCTTTCTCTCAGATCGTATCAGCCCACCGTAACGGTGACGGCGGCAGCCTTGAAGGGGCCGTTCTTACAGGTGCGGACGTAGGTATAAACGCTGTCGTTGAAGCGCAGGGTATCGTCGGGCTTGAAGACCACGGGGATCTCATAGGTGCCGGCCTTGTCGAACTTCTGATCGGGGTCGGCAAACTCAAAGTGACCCTCCACCACGGCGCGGTTGCGGGTGTAGTGGTTCACGGCCTTGCCGCCGCTGAGCTTCAGCTCGGAGACCTTCTCGTCCACGCCCAGCTTGCCCTCCACCTCGGGGAGCATCTGCACGGTGGGGGTGAGCCGGTAGGCCTTCACGGTCACATAGCCGGAGGCGCGGGCATAGGTGTCCTTATCGGTGGGGATGAAGGTGTAGCCCCGGGTGTAGACGCCGGCTTCCAGAATCTCGCCGCCGTTGCTCCAGACGAACTTGCCGTCTACGGGATTTCCGTCGGAATCCACGGCAGCGCCGCCGTTGAGCGTCAGCTGGGAGAGGGCGTAACCGGCGGTGGCAACACCGCTGACGGTGGGCGCGGTCTGGATGCTGACCTTCGTCTTGGGCGTTCCGGCAAAGGCGGAAAGGCTCAGCACCATGGCGAAGAGCAGAACAAAAAGAACAACACGGTTGAATTTACGAATCATAGTTCAGAAACCTCCTTCTGACGGGTGGAAAACTTTAGGGCATGAAAAAACAATACCCCGTTCGTGTAAACCATTATACAGACAAGAGGGAATAAGTCAAGAAAATTCTTTCTTAATAAGCTCCGCAGTCCTGCAGCGTCTGCAGCATAGCCTCCAGATTCTCCTCCCCGGCGCTGTCCATCCTGTCGCCGAAATCGAAGATGTAGCCGCCGCCGGGAGCCATCACATCCAGCAGGGACTTCAGGTATTCCCGGATAGCCTCGGGGGTGCTGTGAACAAGGTCATAGGCATAGAAGCCGCCGGAGAGGCAGTGATCCTGCCCGAGGATCTGCTTGGCCTTCGGCATATCCGCATTGTCCAGGCGGATCACGCACTTGCCGGCGGGCAGGGCGCGCAGAAGCTCCAGACGGGAGGTATAGGGCCCCTCGGCAGAGAGCAGCGGCGTGAGCCCCCGGGCGGTAAGACCTTCACAGAGCTTCACCAGTGTGGGCAGATAAAACTCCTCATACTGCTCCAGACTGAGATAGCCTTCCATGCCGTTCTTCAGAGGCACAAAGACAAAGCGTCCCTCGCTTTGGGCGGCCTGCGCAGCGGCGTTCTCCAGGATCGGAGGCAGCAGCAGCTCCATGACCTCCTTCACCTCATCCTCATAC
>JAGHSH010000144.1 GCA_018065965.1 Candidatus Apopatocola equi | reverse complement strand
CTTTCCAGCTCTCAAAAGAATTTTCTTTTAATCGATCCGTTTCCGAATCGAAGAACCCTTCATCTGGTGCTTATTTGCATAAGCTATATCTTACATTGTTCAATTTACAAGGTACACAATTTTTCGCATCTCTCGAAGCGAGCTTATTTAGTTTAGCACTTCCGTTTCCCCTTGTCAAGCCTTTTTTTGCTTTTTCTCAAATTTTTTTGAGAAGTCTTGGAGACGCTTCCGTGCTTTCCTATTGCTCTCTTGAAGCGAGCTTGCGTATATTAGCACTCTTTTTTATAATTGTCAAGAACTTTTTTCTTGACTCTCTTCTTTTTTTCGTATACACTTTATTCATTATTGGTAAGGAGATTATCCTATGAAAACTGTTCTTTCTACTTCCGATGCGCCTGCCGCTATCGGCCCCTATTCCCAGGGCATTCGTGCCGGTAATCTGATCATTACCTCCGGTCAGATCCCTGTGGATCCCAAAACCGGTCTTGTTCCCGACGGCATTGAGGCTCAGACCCGTCAGGCCATGCAGAATGTTCTCGCTGTGCTTGCCGAGGCCGGCGCCACCGCCGACAACATTATTAAGACAACCGTTTTTCTCAGGGATATGAATGATTTTGCCGCCATGAACGGCGTTTATGCCACGTTCTTTACTGCAGCACCCCCCGCCCGGAGCGCTGTGGAGGTGGCCCGTCTCCCCAAAGATTGCCCCATCGAGATCGAGGCTATTGCAGTTCTCTGAATTCCGCGGCTATACAGCTTCATTTTTTCTTTTGAGGTACAGACAATTGGACAGACAAACAGAATATGCAGACAGGCTCGGTCTGATGCTCCGCGAAAAAACCGTTTCCACCCGGGACGCTTCGGATCCGCAGCCTTTTCTCCGTCTCCGTGAGCTGCTGCGCGCACTCTTCCCGCATCTTTTTGCCGCTTCCGTTGAGGAAGATTTCGACGGCAGTCTGCTGCTTTGCTGGAAGGGCAGCGGCACAGCGCAGCCTTTCCTGTTTATGAATCACCACGACGTCGTGGAGGCCCAGGACGGCTGGACGCACCCGCCTTTCTCCGGCGAGGTATTTGGCGGTCAGCTCTGGGGCCGAGGCACGTTGGACACCAAGGGCGGTCTGTGGGCCATGCTGCAGGCTGGTGAGGAGCTGGCTGCCGCGGGCTTTGTCCCGGCTCGTGATATCTATTTCGAGAGCTCCTGCAACGAAGAGACTACGTTCGAGGGAGCCTCCGCCATTGCCCGCGCTCTGGAGGAGCGAGGCATCCGCTTTGAGATGATCCTTGACGAGGGCGGCATGATCGTTGACGAGCCCATCGGCGGTGCGAAGGGGCGCTTTGCCATGATCGGACTGGGCGAGCGCAGCTGCGTGGATCTGCTCTTCACTGCCCGCGGCAGCGGCGGACACGCCTCTGCCCCCGAAACGGACACGCCGCTGGTGCGTCTGGGGCAGTTCATGGCCGAAGCCGACAAGCAGGCCGTTTTCCCCGCCGAGATTTCCTCACCCATCCGGGAGATGCTCCGCCGTCTCTCCCCCACCGTTTCCGGAGCTCTGGGCTTTGTGTTTGCCCATCCGGATTTCTCTGCACCCATCCTCCGGCGTGTTATGCCCCGCACCTCACCCACGGCGCGGGCTCTGTGCCAGACGACGATCGCCTTTACCATGGCCTCCGGCTCCGAGGGACGCAATGTCATCCCCGCCGAGGCGAGCGTGGTGGGCAATATGCGCTGCTCCCATCATCAGGGCGGCGAGGACAGCATCCGCGCCATCCGGGAGCTGGCCGCGAAGTACGGCATCGAGACCACCGTTCTGGACGGCGGCTGCAGCTCCGGCATTTCCGATTACCGCAGCCCGGTCTTTGCCCGCATGGAAAAGGCCGTGGAGCAGCACTTTCCCGGCGTGATCCCCTGCCCCTATATTATGACAGGAGCCAGCGACGCCCGGGCCTTCGGGTCGCTCAGCGATAACATATATCACTTTCTGCCCTTTACCATCTCCGAGGCGCAGATGGAGAGCATCCACGGCATCGATGAGAACGTGGACGTCTCCGCCCTTGCGCCCGCGGTGGACTTTTACAAGACGCTGATGAAGGAGTAAGCAGTAGGATGGACAAAAAGAAAGATCAGTCCTTTGTGAGCGTAAAGCTCTTTCTGGGAGCCCTGCTGATCATTGCCGGGATGATGGTCTGCGCCTATGCGGCGACCTGCCTGATTCCCTGTGACGGCATTCCCTTTACCCGCTGGCTGCTCTCG
>JAGHSH010000265.1 GCA_018065965.1 Candidatus Apopatocola equi | reverse complement strand
TCCCAATGAGAAGCTGGATATCAGCCGCTTCAAGGGTCTGTGCGAGATGCACCCGGAGGAGCTGTGTGAGACCACCATGGATCCCGAACGCCGCACCCTGCGCCTCATCACGCTGCAAGACGCCGTCCGTGCCGACGAGGTGTTCACCATCCTCATGGGCGAGGAGGTCGAGCCCCGGCGCGACTGGATCGAGACGAACGCAGAGTACGTGGTGAATCTGGATATCTAAAGCGCGTTCGCGCTTCGTTGGCAGCGGGGCAGCCAACGAGGGGATGCGCCCTGACGGCGCGCACTCGCTGCGCTCGCACACTTGCAGGGCGAGAAGTATTTTTGCGGGGGCAAAGCTCCCGCAAAAATGGATATGATTTTCTTTCCGCCGCTCCGGCGCCGGAAACTCTGCGAGGCTCGCTTAAGCTAAAACCCAAGGAGGTCAAACATTTTGGCACATAACAGAGACTACAAGCCCGAGGACATTACCTTCCCCGAGCAGCATATAACCGAGTCGGAGCTGGTGCAGGAGATGCAGACCAGCTACATTGACTATGCCATGTCCGTCATCGTGGGTCGAGCCCTGCCCGACGTCCGCGACGGACTCAAGCCCGTACACCGGCGCATCCTCTACGCCATGTACGAGGACAATCTCACCGCCGACAAGCCCTACCGCAAGTGCGCCACCGCCGTCGGTGACGTGCTGGGCCGCTATCATCCCCACGGCGACGCCAGCGTGTACGATGCACTGGTGCGTCTGGCGCAGGATTTCTCCATGCGCTATCCGCTGGTGGACGGCCACGGCAACTTCGGCTCCGTGGACGGCGATCCCCCCGCAGCCTACCGTTATACTGAGGCGCGCATGGCCAAGATGGCCAACGAGATGCTCCGGGACATCGACAAGGAGACTGTGGATTTCCTGCCAAACTTCGATGAGACCCGCAAGGAGCCCCAGGTGCTGCCCAGCCGCTTCCCCAATCTGCTGGTCAACGGCTCCAGCGGCATCGCCGTAGGCATGGCCACCAACATCCCGCCCCACAATCTGCGGGAGGTCATCGGCGCAGCCATCTGCGTGATGGACAATCCGGACGCCACCCTCGATGAGCTCATGGAGCACGTGAAGGGGCCCGATTTCCCCACACGGGGCGTTATTATGGGCCGCAGCGGCATCCGTGCCGCCTACGGCACCGGCCGGGGCCACATCACCGTCCGCGCCAAGGCGGATTTTGAGGAATACGGCAAGGATCACCGCACCCGCATTATCGTCCACGAGCTGCCCTATCAGGTCAACAAGCATCAGCTCATCAAGACCATGGCCGAGCAGGTCAAGGACAAGCGGCTGGAGGAGATCTCCGATCTGCGCGATGAGTCCGACCGCAACGGTATGCGGGTGGTCATCGAGCTGAAGCGGGACGCCAACCCCCAGGTTGTGCTCAACAAGCTCTTTGCCCAGACCCAGATGCAGACCACCTTCGCCGTGAATATGCTGGCTCTGGTCAACGGTCAGACCCAGCCCCGCATCCTCTCCCTCAAGCACATCCTGCAGGAGTACCTGAGCTTTCAGGAAGAGATCATCACCCGCCGGACTCAGTATGATCTGAAGAAGGCCAGGGAGCGCGCCCATTTGCTGGAGGGTCTGCTCATCGCACAGGACAACATTGACGAGGTCGTGCGCATCATTCGCTCCTCCTATGACAACGCCCGCGAGCGGCTGATG
Source organism: Candidatus Apopatocola equi (assembly GCA_018065965.1). Classification (GTDB taxonomy): domain Bacteria; phylum Bacillota; class Clostridia; order Oscillospirales; family Oscillospiraceae; genus Apopatocola; species Apopatocola equi. The sequence continues at coordinate 7,342 of JAGHSH010000265.1, read as the reverse complement.
GAGCGCTTCGGTCTGGACGAGATCCAGGCGCAGGCTATCTGCGATATGCGTCTGATCCAGCTGCAGGGTCTCAACCGGGAGAAGCTGCAGGCGGAGTATGACGAGCTGGAAAAGAAGATCGCCTGGTATCTCGAGGTGCTGGGCGACGAGAATAAGATCAAGGCCATCCTCCGGGAGGAGCTGCAGGCCATCGCCGATAAGTACGGCGACGAGCGCCGCACCGAAATTCAGGACATCGAGGACGAGATCGACATTGAAGATCTCATCGATGAGGAGGAGTGCGTCTATACCCTCAGCCACAACGGCTACATCAAGCGCACCCCCGCCGCCGAGTACAAGGCGCAGGGCCGCGGCGGCAAGGGCGTGAAGGGCATGGCCACCCGGGAAGAGGACTTCGTGGAGACCGTGTTCACCGGCTCCACCCATGACTATATCCTGTTCTTCACCTCTCAGGGACGCTGCTACCGGAAGAAGGGCTACACCATCCCTGAGGCCGGACGGAGCGCCCGGGGCACCAATATCGTCAACATTCTGCAGGTCGATCCCGACGAGAAGGTCAACTTCATGCTGCACCTGCGGGATCTGGAGCAGGAGGGCGCCTGCCTGTTCTTCTCCACCCGTCTGGGCACCGTCAAGCGGATCGAGCTCAGCGCCATCCGCAATATCCGCGCCTCCGGCATCCGCGTGCTTTCGCTGGATGAGGGGGATGAGCTCATCAACGTGAGCCTGACCCACGGCGAGGATCGGGTGCTGATGCTGACCCATGACGGTATGAGCATCTGCTTTGAGGAAAGCGATGTGCGTGTCATGGGACGCACCGCCGTAGGCGTCCGGGGCATCCGGCTCCGGGAGGGCGACTACGTGGTGGACGCCGAGTGCATCGAGGGCGAGGGCACCGTGCTGACCGTGACCGAAAACGGCTACGGCAAGCGCACCGCGCTGGAGGAATATACCGTGCAGGGCCGCGGCGGCTTCGGCAACAAGGGCTATCAGGTCACGGAAAAGACCGGAAAGGTCTGTGCTGCCCGGGTAGTCACCGGGGAGGAGGACGTGATCCTCATCGCCGAGGACGGCACCGCCATCCGCTTTGCTTCCGATTCTGTGAGCTGCTACAGCCGCGTGACGCAGGGCGTGCGCATCATGAAGCCCGCTGAGGGCGTGCGCGTGCTGGGCATGGCTGCCACGGCCAGAGAAGAGGAGTGCTGAGAAGAGCATATTTCTGCGCACGCATCCGCTTCCCTGGTTTGCGAAACCGTAGAGCGAAAAATATCTGAGCGACAACCGAAAGGACAAACCATGAAATCCGTTATTCTCTATACCGACGGCGCCTGCTCCGGCAACCCCGGCTCCGGCGGCTGGCCGGCCATCCTGCGCTACGGCAGCGCCGAAAAGGAGCTTTCCGGCGGCGAGGCGCAGACCACCAATAACCGCATGGAGCTGCTGGGCGTGATCTCCGCGCTGGAGTGCCTGAAGGAGAGCTGCGCCGTGACGCTCTATTCCGACTCCCAGTATATCTGCAACGCCCTGAACAACGGCTGGCTGCGGGACTGGAAGAAGCGCGGCTGGAAGCGCCGGGACGGTGAGCTGAAGAACCCGGAGCTGTGGCAGCGTCTGGATGCGCTGCTGCAGCAGCATACCGTGGAGGCGCACTGGGTCAAGGGCCACGCGGACAACGAATACAACAACCGCTGCGATGCACTTGCCGTGGCGGAGCGGGAAAAATTTGCTTGAAATCCGGTAAAAACCTGCTTATAATAAACCAATCCAAACCAAATTGACAGAGGTGTAAAATTATGATGCGCACACATACCAGTGAAATCTGGGCCGACGCCGAGAAATTCGGCGGAACGACCGTCACGCTGGGCGGCTGGGCCCGCACCATCCGTGATATGAAGAATTTCGGCTTCATCGAACTGAACGACGGCAGCTCCTTCAAGGGCGTGCAGGTGGTTCTGGAAAAGGAGAAGCTCAATAATTACGATGAGCTGGTGCATCAGAATGTGGGCGCTGCTTTCATCGTTACCGGCACCCTTGTGCTGACTCCCGAGGCCAAGCAGCCCTTTGAGCTCAAGGCCGACAAGGTGGAGATCGAGGGCGTATCCACCCCCGACTATCCCCTGCAGAAGAAGCGCCACTCTCTGGAGTTCCTGCGCACGGTGCAGCATCTGCGTCCCCGCACCAATATGTTCTCCGCCTTCTTCCGCATCCGCTCTGTGGCCGGTCAGGCGATCCATGAGTTCTTCCAGGAGCGGGGCTTCGTCTACATCAACACCCCCCTCATCACCGGCTCCGACTGCGAGGGCGCAGGCGAGATGTTCCGGGTGACCACGCTGGATCTGAACAACCTGCCTCTGAAAGAGGACGGCACCGTGGACGACAGCAAGGACTTCTTCGGCAAGGCCACCAACCTGACCGTTTCCGGTCAGCTCAACGCCGAGAACTTCGCCATGGCCTTCGGCGATGTGTATACCTTCGGCCCCACCTTCCGCGCCGAGAACTCCAACACCGCCCGCCACGCCGCCGAGTTCTGGATGATCGAGCCCGAAATGGCCTTCTGCGATCTGGAGGGCGATCTGGAATGCATGGAAGCCATGGTCAAGTATATCATCCGGCGCACGCTGGAGCGCTGCCCCCAGGAGATCGAATTCTGCAACTCCTTTATTGACAAGGGACTCAAGGAGCGGCTGGAGCACGTGATGAACTCCGATTTCGGCCGCGTGACCTATACCGAGGCCGTGGAGCTGCTGAAGAAGAGCGGTAAGCAGTTCGAGTATCCTGTGGAATGGGGCATCGACCTGCAGAGCGAGCACGAGCGCTACCTCACCGAGGAGATTTTCAAGAAGCCCCTCTTCGTCACCGACTATCCCAAGGACATCAAGGCTTTCTATATGCGCCTGAACGACGACGGCAAGACCGTTGCCGCTGCCGACTGCCTGGTTCCCGGCATCGGCGAGCTCATCGGCGGCAGCCAGCGCGAGGAGCGTCTGGATGTGCTCACCAAGCGCATGGCCGAGCTTGGTCTGAAGGAAGAGGATTACTGGTGGTATCTGGATCTGCGCCGCTACGGCTCCTGCCGTCACGCGGGCTTCGGTCTGGGCTTCGAGCGCATGGTCATGTACCTGACCGGCGCCTCCAACATCCGCGATGTGGAGCTCCACCCCCGCACGGTGGGCAACGCCGAATTCTGATCCAAATCAAAAATCTGAAAAAGGTTCGCTGCAATTTTTCCTTTTGCAGCGACCCTTTTTTCATGCGGATATCCCCGCGGCACTCTGCCGCGGTCGGAAACTTCCACATTCTGCCTTTGGGCTTTCCTCAATTGTCTATACATCCCGGGAGGACTTCCGCTGCCGCTGGAAAGAAGTAATCATCAGCAGCAAGCAGCGGCAGCGGAAGGGTTCCCGGAGCGCATAGACACGCAGCGGTCACAGAGGCAGAAATTCAGATCTTCCGACGGCGGCATTTTGCCGCCGAGCCTCTGTTCTCTTCTCCACCGCTCAGCGGCGCTCATTCTCTTTCTGCCGAGAAAGAGAATGAGGGGGGCTGAAAGTGAGACACAGCAGCGCGCTGCGGCGATGGGAAAAGGGATGTTTAGCTGTGATCCTTACCCCCGACTCTTGACTTTCCCCACGCCCCAGCACAGGGGCACGAGGACGAACACCAGCGCCGCGTTCACCGGCGGTACCACGCGCTCCGTCAGCTGCAGCAGGGCATAGGAGCTTCCGGCACAAAGCAGGGCGGCACTCAGGGCAAGAAGCAGACACAGCCCCAGCCGTATTCCTTTCCGCTCCGGGAAGAAGCCCAGTCTGCTGAGATTCCGCTGGCAGATCCACAGCAGCAGCGAGCAGAGGATCAGATCCACCGCCGCCCACTGCGCCACCAGCGCCGCCTCCACACGCTCCAGAAAGCCTGTAAGCTGCACATTCCGCAGCAGCACAAAGAAGGGATAATACAGCTCCTCCGTCAGGCTGACCCCAAATACCCCCACCGTTGAAAGGCACAGCAGTGCCGTGAGCGCCGTCAGCGCCAGCAGGGGACGCAGCAGCGAGGACAGGGAACATTCTCCCTCCGTTCTGTCCTCCAGAAAGCCGCCGTACACCGCTACGCAGAGAGTGTCGGCAATGGGGAAGATGCCCCGCAGCAGTCCGGGCAGGTCGCCCTTCTCCGGTCTGACCTGCGCCCATTCTACCTGCGGCAGCACCAGAAAGGGCAGAACGAGAAAAAAGAAGAGGAGAAAGGGCTCTACGGCCTGTCCCATCCGCCCCAGCTGCCGGAGCGTGCCCGTCTGGATGATGAGCGCCATGGCGGAGAGTACCGCCACGAACACCCACACGCTGTGCTCCGGGTACACCGTGGTCACAAAGCGATCCGCTCCGCTGCGGAGCACGAAGCCCAGATAAAACAGCAGCCAACCGGTGATCAGCCACACAAATACTCTGCCGAGCCGCCGCCCGAAGCTCTGCTCAAGGGCGGTGAACAGATCCCGACCCCGCAGCAGATCGCAGTTCATCCATCCCAGCGCCAGCAGCACCGGCACCGCCGGCAGTGCCGAGAGCCATGCCCCCGCCCCGGCAGAGCGGACAACGGCGGTGGGCATCTGCCGGATCAGCGGCGAGAGCAGCGAAACGGTCAGCAGCGTATTGAGCTGCGTGCGCTGTAAGGGTTTGTTCATGGGCTGCCGCCCCCTGTGAGGTCATATCCCCGTTTCAGCTCTGCGCGGCAGGGCGGGGGAGAAGCAGCCGAGCCGAGAAAGGCCAGCGCCGCGCGTTCCGCTGCCTCCAGCCTGGCGCTCACGGCGGCGTTCAGCTCTGCCGTACTGCTCTCTCCGCTCAGCTCCCGGAGCGTATAGGCACAGGGGCGGCGGCTTCCGCTGCGGTAATTCTGCGTTTCCACCACGGCATACCCGCGGGGAAGCTCCACGGTGAAGGCCGCGTAGCGGAGTCCCTTATATAATAAGGTTAGCCCCAGGGCCTCCTCAGCGCTGCTGAAGCGGGGCGGCTCCCCAGGGCGCAGCAGGGCATAGCCGGTAAGCTCACCGTCACGGACGGCGGCACAGAGCGCCGCGGCGTCCTGCCGCAGACCTCGGTCTGCCTCCAGCAGCGTCGGCACGGTGCAGAGCCCCGTCTGTTTGCCGCTGCGCTCCAGGGAGCGGAGCAGCCCGCCGATTTCGCTTTCTTCGTCCGTGACGAGGGGCTCCGCTTCGCCCCGGACGGTATAGACCGGCAGCGTCAGCCGCAGCTCCGGAGCGCGCTCAAAAAAATCCAGCAGGGTGCAGAGCTCCTTCGCGGCACTCTCGCCCAGCACCAGAAAGCGCAGGTGGGAATAGAACAGCTCCTGCCCCTCCGCGCCCTGCTCCAGCTTTGCCATGCAGTCATGGATGCTGCTCCCGGCGGCGCTCAAATGCAGCGAAGGCAGCTCCTCCGTGCCCGCCCCGGTGGATACGGACAGGACGAGCTCTCCGGGGCGCAGGTCAATGCCCATGGTCTCCACGCTCCGCAGTCGGGCGGTGTCCCGTACCCGGCAGCCGGTCAGAGAGAGCAGCAGGAGGAGGCAGCAGGTCATTTTCCGTTTTTCGTGCTTCATGGACGTTTTCTCCTCAAAGGCATACGCAGAAAGGTGTTCCGGTAGCGGCGCTCGCCGTCGCACAGGGGATAGAGATAGGACACGCCCTGATTCTCCATGCCGCAGAGCTGCCAGAGCAGCAGGAGAAAGCCGCCCATTACCCCGTAGATGCCCAGGCAGAGCGCACAGAGCACCAGCAGAAACCGCCAGAGCCGCAGAGCTGCCTCCAGACTCCTGTCCGGGAGCGTGTAGCCCGCAATGCCGGAGATTGCCACCACGATCACCGCAATGGGACTGACCACCCGGGCGTCCACAGCGGACTGCCCGACGATCAGACTGCCGATGATGCTCACGCTGCTGCCGGCGCCCTCCGGCAGCCGGTAGCCCGCCTCCTGCAGCAGGGCAAAGGCGCCCAGCATACCGAGGATCTCTGCGGCGGTGTAAAAGGTACCTGCTGCTTGGCCTCAATGATGCTCTGCAGCAGCTCAAAGGGCAGCAGCTCCTGATGGTAGAGCGCCACGGAGAGATAGAGCGCCGGCAGCAGCAAGGCCAGCAGCAGCGCCATCCACCGCAGCATCAGCAGCACCGAGGCGGAGAGAGCATGGGAGGAGCGATCCTCCGCCACGCGCATAAGCTCCGGCAGCGTGCAGGGAGCCAGCAGCGCGCAGGGCAGACCGTCGCAGAGAATACCCACACGGCCCTCCAGCAGATGCCGCGCCATCCGGTCGGGACGCTCCGTGGCGTGAAACTGCGGAAATGCGCCCCGGTGAGAGGGGGCGAGAAGGGCTTCCAGATCTCCGAGAGAGGTGACCGCCGCGACGGGCGCAGAGCGAAGCGTGCGGCAGACGCTCTTCGCGTAGTCCTCCCCGCCGTGACCGGCCAGAAAGACAATGCCCACGCGGCAGGAGGACGCCGTACCGACGCTCACTTCCGTGAGCTTCAGCGCAGAGGTGCGCAGATGACTGCGCAGCAGAGCCGTGTTGGTGCGGTAATGCTCCGTGAAGGAGTCACGGGGGCCCAGCAGGGAACGCTCCAGCACCGGCTCCTCAACGCTGCGGGACGTCTGGGAGCGGGTATCGAAGGAAAGCGCGGCAAAGGGGAGGAGAAGTACGCAGCGCCCCTGCAGCAGATCCTCAGCAAGCTCCTCTGCTGTCGTCCGTTCTTCCATCCCCATGGCCCACAGGGAACCCCCGCATAGCTGCGCATAGAGCAGCTGCGGAGAAGTGCAGTGCAGAGCGGAAAGGGGACGGAGGATAAAATCGGAGACCTCGCTGCCGGAGCATAGCCCCTCGAAACGGCAGACAGGCAGGGAAAAGGAGCCCAGCTGGCGCCACTCGCAGCTGAAGTCGGCACAGCCGCAGAAAAGGCGTCGGAGAGAGAGGAGAAGGGGAGAAAAATAATTTGAAGAAAACTGAAAAAACCCCTTGTATTTTGCTTTGGAAGCGGGTATAATACGCCCACTTGAGTCAGTTCGTTTATGCATAAGAGCAGTATGAACCGGTTTCAGAGCTCCTATGCAGGGCACAAAAAGATCTTTCAGAAAAACTGAAAAAAATCGAAAAAAGTGCTTGACAAACGAAAGACTCGGTGTTATTATTAACAAGCTCTCACGGAGAGCCCCCACGGAAAGAACAAAAGCGGGGCACCGAGAGGGCGAAAAATTGTGTACCTTGTAAATTGAACAATGTAAGATATAGCTTATGCAAATAAGCACCAGATGAAGGGTTCTTCGATTCGGAAACGGATCGATTAAAAGAAAATTCTTTTGAGAGCTGGAAAG